>NZ_JAUSUQ010000022.1 GCF_030814135.1 Caldalkalibacillus uzonensis
GCGCTTCCGCTTGGGGGCCTTTTCATCCAGTTAACGGCTTTGCCATTACCTGTATGAAAAGGGAAATATATCTCCAACAAATATTTTACTCATACATTAGGATGCCTGGAAGACCACTGCTTCACAAAAGCCTCGAGTGCATGGGACCGATGGCTGATGCGGTTTTTCTCCTCCGGAGCAAGTTCCGCCATCGTCTTGTGATAACGAGGCAAATAAAAGACAGAATCATAGCCAAATCCGTTAGTGCCCGCAGGCTCAAAAGCGATCTCCCCCTCACAAGTGCCTTTGGCAATAAGAGAAGATCCTTGTCCATCCACATAAGCAATCACACAGACAAACCGTGCAGTACGTCTTCCGGGAGGAACCTTCTCCATGTCAGCCAGAAGTTTGGCTATATTAGCCTCATCGGAAGCTTGCTCGCCAGCATAACGGGCAGAGTAAACACCCGGCCTGCCCTCCAGTGCATCCACCACCAAACCGGAATCATCTGCCAAGGTGGGCAAATTGTAGTGGCGGTGATACGCCTCCGCCTTTCTAAGGGCATTCTCTTCAAAAGTGGCTCCATCTTCCATTACGGATGGGATTCCACCTGGCATATCTTCCAGAGTAAGGACTTGGATTCCCAGCGGTTCGAGCAGCATAGCATATTCCTTTTGTTTCCCCCGGTTTTGAGTGGCCAGTAAGATATTCATGATGACTATTCCCCTTTTGTCCCTAGTTGGGCAGTTGTTGCTCCGTCCCGGTTACTTTTTCTGTAGTAGCAGGCTCAGGTTTACGGCCAATATGGTCTGCAATAGGACCTAACACATCCTTTTGCAGGTTAATCAGCTCCTGAATCCCTTTTTCAGCATAGGCCAGAAGTGTATTCAACTGCTCACGGGTGAAAGGATGCTCTTCCCCTGTACCCTGGATCTCCACAAATTCCCCCTTGCCGGTCATCACGATGTTCATATCCACTCGTGCCTGAGCGTCTTCCTCATAGCACAGATCTAACAAAATTTCATTATCCTCCAGGATGCCTACACTGGTCGCAGCCAAAAAATCACGTACCGGAATGTGACTGATTTGCTCTCTTTCGACCAATTTGTAGAGAGCAAAGCATAAAGCCGTAAACGCCCCTGTAATCGAGGCGGTGCGCGTGCCCCCATCGGCTTGAATGACGTCACAGTCCAGCCAGATGGTCCGCTCTCCCATCGCTTCGAGATCTACAACAGAACGCAGGGCACGGCCGATTAAACGCTGGATTTCCATGGTCCGTCCGCTCAACTTGCCTTTGGCTGCCTCACGAACATTGCGCTGTTCTGTAGCCCGGGGCAGCATAGCATATTCTGCCGTCACCCAGCCTTTACCTTGTCCACGCATGAACGGTGGTACTTTGTCTTCAACAGTCGCCGTACAAATCACACGTGTATCCCCCACTTCAATCAACACGGAACCTTCCGCATGTTTAATGTAATGGGGATGAATTTTAACTTGGCGCAATTGATCCAAACCGCGTTGGTCTCTTCTCATTACACACTTCCTCTCCTCGCGTCTCCTAATTCTGTTATAGGGTGCTCACCCTTGACTTTTTCCATCCGCTCCAATTGTTAGAAGTACCTGTCATAAAGGAGAAAAAGAGGTGAGCAGCATAGCTACCTCTTTTTGCCCTCCTATTATACCAATCTTCACCATTAAAAGCTAGCAGCGTTTACTTCAACCGGACGGGAAACCGGCTCAGAAATGCCAGCCACTTCCTGATTCCCTTCCACCATTAGTTTGACCTGAGCCACAGGTGCTAATTCAGTGACTGAAAGAACGATAGCGTTCACAATGTCACTGGAAACAGTGGTTTCCTCTCCGGCCACATTGACCAAGTTTTGGTCAAAGTTCAGCACAGCTAGATCCTTTTCCAAGTAAGCTTCAAGCAATTTGATTTCATTAGAAAGGAGAGAATACAGGCCGGAGCCGGACTCGGGCCCGGCAATCAACTCTTCGATGGTCGCCTTTAATAAGTCATCCGACTTAGGAATCACCCTGGACACAGGCACATAATAATCAAAGTTCCCACTAGGGCTTTGCCCTTTAAAGTAAAGCGTGACAACAGAATTGTTGCCGATTCGCGTGCCATCAGCCACTTCAAGATTGATGCCGTCTTTGCGGGAGAGCGGCTGGTTGATCGGTGTGCCACCCACGGGCATGGTGTCTTGATAGTAGCCATTAATCATAATCTTTACTTTTTCAATGCCGTCAAACTCGGTTAAGGTGAAAGTGATGGCTTCCAAGATGCCTTTTTCATCTTCAGGTTTGTAGTTTTTAAATTCAGACGAGAAGTCAACCACCGCCGTTTGTTCCTCACTGTCAATTTTCACCGTCATTTCTGTCCCAGGCGGCAAAACAGCCCGCATCCCATCGGGAAGCTGCTCTGTCACTGGTCCATCAACAACCAGGTATTCCAGTGCCTGTTTGGCTACTCCTTCCGTATGGGGGACTTTCACGGTTAATGGAACCACACGCCCCTCGTGATCAAAAACATAGATGGTCCGCTCCGTTTCTTTGGCTTCTTCTTTGGTTTCTTCCTCTGCTTCCGCTCCTTCTTCAGACTCACCTCCCTCTTCCAGATTAAACTCAATCTCATCGCCTTCACTGAAGTAATCTTCCTGCGGCGGGTCAATCGGATCAGAACCGGTGTCCCGGCTTGGTCCGAATACACAGCCTGTTAAAAAAACGGCAGCCAGCACCAAGACAAATAACGGCAGGACAATCTTATACCCTTTCATCGTTGATTCCCTCCCTCGACTAGGTTTGTACTATATATACGAGCCCTGGAACTAATATATAACCGATTGTCCCCGTGTATGACCAAAAATTAAGGAGCATCGGCTGGCTTCCAATGCTCCTTGCTGCCTATCCATCATTTTCTCTCGTCACTATATCTGTTTGACCAACGACACTTGGCTGACCTTGACAGGCATGTCAAGCCAAGCTTCAGCAATGCGCTTAAATTGCTTTGTATCGCCACTCGTGAAAAAAAGATGCTCGGGCCGTTCAAACTTTTGTGAGAGCATATTTTTATGAAAAAGTAAGGTACTGACTTCCCGGGCTGTTTCGTCGGCCGAACTGATCAGTTTAACACCGTCACCCATCACATCCTGAATCACCGGGGCTAAAATGGGATAGTGGGTGCAACCCAAGACCAATGTATCCAAATCCTCAGTCAAGAGAGGCAGGAGGGATTTGCGGACAATCCTATAAGCTTGGCTGGTTTGATACTCCCCTTGTTCTACGAGGGGCACAAAATCAGGACAAGCTAAACTTTTCACGTACAAATGAGGATGAATTTGTTTCAGCGCCTTTTCGTATAATCCACTGGCTATTGTTCCCTGAGTGCCGATCACGCCAATTCGCCCAAGCACTGTGGCTTTTATGGCTGCTCTGACCCCGGGGTGTATCACTCCTACGACAGGCATGTGATTGATTTGGCGCAACTCTTCCAAAATAACGGCAGTAGCCGTGTTACAGGCAATTACAATCATCTTCGGCTCAAACTGGTCAAGAAAGTCCAACATTTGATAAGAAAAACGTCTCACTTCTTCTTTTGGGCGGGGACCGTACGGACAACGGGCCGTATCCCCAAAGTAAACAATCTCCTCACGGGGAAGCTGTCGGAGCAGCTCTTGTACCACGGTCAATCCGCCAACGCCCGAATCAATGACAGCTATAGGCTTATTCAACACAATCGCTTCCTTTTCCCAGATGTTTCTCTTTGACGCCCCCAAGTCCCGTTCAAAAGAGCTCAGGCAGAGAGGCTACACGGTTTCCATTTCCTGCTTCATTTCATTGTGCAACAATTCCAGGGAGCGGGCTAACTCGGCTACCTGCTCCTGGGAAAAGCTGTTCAGGACAGAAGCTAAATATTCCCGCCGCGCTTTCAGGACGTCCAAAATAATCTTTCTTCCTTTCTCCTTTAAATGAATGCGCACTACACGCCGGTCATTCGTGTCACGCACACGTTCCACAAGGTCGTTCGCTTCCATCCGGTCCACAAGATCCGTCGTTGTGCTGCAGGCCAGATACATTTTATTTGACAATTCGCCAATCGTCATATCTCCCTCTTCATTCAGCCACTGCAGTGCTACAAATTGGGGAGGCGTGATTGGGAAGTTAGCCAAAATTTCTCGTCCTTTTTGTTTAATAATGGAACTGACATATCGCAATTCACGTTCAATTTCAACGACTTGTTCTTCTGTATAAGGGATCGTCTTCTTTTCCACCGTCGTCCTCCACCTTTATGTTAAATTAGTATTATTATAGCAGAGAACAAGTCCTTTTTCAGTAGGCTGAAGTGTTAAAACCCCCTTTTTTACTCTATGGCGGATCATGCTAAATGTGTGCTAAGGCCTGCTCCAGGTCATAGATAATATCGTCAATGGTTTCAATGCCCACCGACAAACGGACCATCTCCGGCGTGACCCCAGCTTTGCGCTGTTCTTCCTCACTTAATTGTTGATGAGTGGTGCTGGCCGGATGAATAATCAAAGACTTGGCATCACCCACATTGGCCAGATGTGAAAAGAGCTGAACATGATTGATCAGAGCTTCTCCCGCTTTGGCGCCTCCAGTGACTCCGAAGGTGAGGATGGCTCCTTGACCTTTGGGGAGGTACTTACGGGCCAATTCATAGTACGGATTGCCTTCTAAACCCGGATAATTAACCCATTCCACTTTAGGATGTTCGTTTAACCATTGGGCCACTTTCAAGGCGTTTTCACTGTGGCGCTCCATGCGCAAGCTAAGTGTTTCCAAGCCCTGAATAAAAAGAAAAGCATTAAATGGCGCCATAGCCGAGCCCATATCCCTTAACAGCTGTACCCGCGCCTTGATAATATAGGCCAGGGGACCGAAATCTCGCGTATAAACCACGCCATGGTAACTGGGATCCGGCTCTGTCAGGCCGGGAAACTTGCCATTGTCCCACTTAAACTGGCCCGAATCCACAATCACACCGCCGATGGATGTGCCGTGGCCGCCTATAAACTTCGTGGCCGAGTGAACCACAATGTCCGCCCCATATTTAATCGGCTGGCACAAATAGGGGGTGGCAAACGTGTTGTCCACAATCAAGGGCAAACCTGCTTCGTGGGCCAGGTCGGCCATCAGTTCCAGATCAGCCACATCCATTTTTGGATTGCCGATTATTTCAATAAAAATAGCTTTCGTTTTTTCGTTAATGGCCGCTTTAAACTGCTCCGGATCATTAATGTCAGCAAAACGTACTGTCACCCCGATTTTGGGGAGGGTGGTAGAGAACAAGTTGTACGTCCCCCCATAAAGAGAGGAGGAAGCGACAATTTCATCCCCTGCCCCGGCAATGTTAAGAATGGCATATGTAATAGCCGCTTGCCCAGAGGAGACTGCGAGAGCCCCTACACCGCCTTCCAGTTTGGCAATGGTTTGTTCAAAGGCATCCTGAGTGGGATTCATAATGCGGGTATAGATGTTGCCAAACTCTTTTAAGCCAAACAGGTTAGCCGCATGTTCCGTGCTTTCAAACTGATAGGAGGTGGTTTGGTAAATGGGAACAGCCCGCGCACCTGTGGCCGGATCCACCTTTTGCCCCTCGTGCAAACATATCGTTTCAAATCCATATTGACGCTCTTCCGCCATACTTTCTCCACTCCTTTTCATATTAGTTTTACTTTTCTCACCATTATAAAGCATCATTCTGCTCTCTGTCATCCCAAAATAAATGATATGACGGCCCAGTGCAGCATTATCCCTTAAAAGCAGCAGCACCATCATCAACAAACATGGTGTGGGCATTGACAAAAGAGGCTTCCTCACTGGCCAAAAAGTCAACCACTTTGGCCACCTCGCTTGTTGACACTAGGATCTTACTGGCTGTCAGCCAAACGCTTAACCTTCCTTCTAATCCAAGCGCTCAATAATGGTCGCATTGGCCATCCCGTGACCTTCGCACATCGTTTGCAGCCCGTAACGGCCTCCTGTACGCTCCAATTCATGCATCATGGTTGTCATCAACCGGGCTCCAGAGGCGCCGAGCGGATGGCCCAACGCAATAGCGCCCCCATTGGGGTTCAATTTGTGTGGATCGGCTCCCGTTTCAGCCAGCCAGGCCAAGGGAACCGGAGCAAAGGCCTCATTGACTTCAAACACATCAATATCATCCAAACTTAAACCTGCCTTCCGCAGCACCTTCTCGGTAGCCGGTATGGGCCCGGTTAACATTAAAGTCGGATCTGAACCCACTACCACCCGGGCCAGGACGCGAAAGCGCGGCCTCAAGCCAAGTTTTTCCGCCTTTTCCCTGGACATCAAGAGAATAGCTGCAGCACCGTCGCTGATTTGACTGGCGTTGCCTGCATGAATGACACCGTCTTCCTTAAACGAAGGTTTAAGCTGGGACAGTTTTTCCAGTGAGGTATCCTCTCTGGGCCCTTCATCTTGGGTAACTATGGTTTTTGTCCCATCGGCAAGAGTAACCTCAACAGGCATGATTTCACGTTCAAAACGGCCTTCTTTTTGGGCTTGCACCGCCTTGTAATGGCTTTCTAAAGCGAATTGATCCAGCTGCTCGCGGCTGAAGCCCCATTTTTCTGCAATTCTCTCGGCTGATAATCCTTGGTGAATCATTTCATAACGGGAGGTCAGTTTTTCACTCCACCCGGCCCCCTTTAGGTTGGAAAACATGGGTACCCGGGACATGCTCTCCACACCGGCGGCAACAACCACATCCATATCACCGCTTAAGATGGCCTGGGCCGCAAAATGAACGGCTTGTTGGCTGCTGCCACACTGCCGGTCTATCGTGGTACCCGGTACTTTAATGGGGTAGCCGGCGATCAGAGCTGCCAACCTGCCAATGTCTGCTGCTTGCTCACCCACTTGGGTGACACAGCCCATAATCACATCGTCAATACTGTCAGGGGAAATTCCCGCTCTGACCACTAATTCTTTCAATGCTTCTGCCGCCAATTCGTCAGGCCGGATTTGACTCAAGGCCCCGTTTCGTCTGCCAATGGGTGTTCGCACCGCTTCAACAATCACCGCATCACGCATCCTGTCTCATCATCCTTTCCATATTTATTAACAACAAAAATGGCCCCGAAAGAGGGGCCGTGCCGTTAGATATCCAATTCACCTAAACGGACCAATTCAACGACAGCTTGGGAGCGACCTTTGACACCAAGTTTTTGCATAACATTCGAAATATGATTGCGGACCGTTTTTTCACTGATAAACAGCTGGTCTGCAATCTCCTTGGTCGTCTTGTCTTGTACCAGAAGTTCAAACACTTCTCTTTCCCTATTGGTCAGCAATGGCTTCCCATGTTGCTCTTTCCCCTTCAATAAGCACCCCTCCTTGCACGGGCTCAAAAATACAAGGCAAAGGTTACAGTCAAGTTATTTTATGACTGGGGAAAAAGTGTGGTGCTTAAGGGGAGAGAATTTAGGCCTGCGCCTACAGTATATGCACTCAGGCCAGAAGAAGTGAGCAAACAAACTGCCGTTGAATGGACACCCCGATAGAAAACACTTCTCCAGTTTATTCAATTGTCTTTCTCAACATTCACCACACTGTTAACGAGACACTCTTTTGGGCACCGTTAACGACTTAGGCACCCTCGGCCAAAAAGCATAGTGGCGGGTAAACATGGCTGAACCTCCTCTATGGGACTAGAATCAATTTCCCGGTGGTTTGTCTCCCTTTCATCAACGCTTGTACTTTGGCTGCTTCCTCCAGCGCATAGACGCCTCCAATGATCAATTTAAGCTGCCCTTGTTGGACATAGGCCAACAGTTCTTTTAAACTTTGTAGATATAAATCCTGCTTTCTCATGATTTGGGGCAAGAAAAAACCAGTAACGGTATGATTTTTGGCCATCAATTTGACAGGATTAAACTTCGGCGTTTCCTGGCTGGCCAAGCCGTAAATCACCATGCGGCCAAAGGGAGCCAAAATAGATAAGGTTTTGTGAAAAACAGAACCACCCACCATTTCCAAAGCAACATCCACACCCTGGTTATCTGTCAGCTCCAGCACTTTTTGCTCCCACCCATCCTGAGTGTAATCAACAGCTGCATCGGCACCCAAATCAAGAGAGATTTGCCGTTTTTCTTCTGAGCTGGCGGTGGCAATCACCTGGCCGGCGCCAAACAGCTTTGCCAATTGCACGGCCAAGGTTCCTACGCCGCCCGCTGCGGCATGGACCAGGACCCGTTCTCCCTGTTGCAGCTGCCCAGATGTTTTTAAAACATGATAAGCGGTTAAACCTTGCACCAAAAGGGCGGCGGCCTGGCGATCATCCACGCCCTCCGGGACAGGGACCAGTGAACGTTCATCAGAGAGTGTATATTCAGCATAGCCTGTGGCTGTTTTGGAGCCTAACAAGGTTACCACCCGCTGGCCCACCTTGACTTGCTCCACTTCATCGCCCACCTCACAAACCACACCGGCCACCTCAGAGCCGGGTACATAGGGTAAGGGGGTAGGTACCACATACTGCCCCTCCCGGCGGGCAATATCGGCAAAATTGACACCGATTGCCTTAATTTCAATTAGCACTTCTTTTCCCTTTGGTTGCGGGCGTTTCAGTTCGACCAGTTCCAGTACTTCCGGTCCGCCAAACTGTTTAAATTGAATGGCTTTCACTATCCTTCTCTCCCTTCCAACACAGATGTTGTGAAATTGACCCTCCGTTGTTCAGTTGATCAACCGCCGCCATCTGCCACCCGCTTGGCTCCTCCACGTTGACCCGTTGTTTCCATGACACCCCATCACTCTCCTGTACTGAATGATGCCTTTTTGAGGCTTAAACTACATTACACTCATTTTGACTTACGTTTGGTGACGGACAGGCTGAGCACAAACTCTAATCGTACCTTCTTCCGTTAAATACGGAACCACTTGGGCGGCATCCCGCTCTGCGGCATAAAGGACCTCATGGCCAAAACCATGGCGCGTCAGTATCTGTCCCACGCGGGAGCATTTTAAAACAGATTCCCCTTGCCCCTTCCGGCTCTGGTAAAACAAGAGGGCAGCCTGGGCCGCATCGGTTAATTCCCACGGTTGACGCTGATGCCGGACCAAGCAATGGGACAAATAACCGGCACCATAGAAATCTTCCAGATTAAAAGCACCCCCTGAACCGGAACAGACAATCAATATGGTTTGGTCATGATGGTCACTCACAATTTTTTGGGCCACACGTTCTCCATTTAAAAACGCTCCAATATACACCTTTTCAGCCCCAGCTGCCTTGCGGATCGCAACGGTGCCGTTGGTGGTGGACAAGATCACCGTTTTGCCTTTGACCTTTTCTTTTAAAAAAGTGGGGCCAGGATCCAAAAAGCCGTCGATGGTTTTTCCTTGGTACTCCCCAGCTAAAAGATGCTCCCCAGCGGAATACACTTTGGCTTTCTGCCTTGCTTCCTCTTCATCCAGGACCGGGATCACCTCTTTGGCACCATGCTCCAACACGGTCACAACCGTGGTAGTGGCCAACAGAATATCCAAGACAATGACCACTTTATCCTCAAGCTTCTCCGTATCCAGCTCTTCCTTGCGCATCAGCAAATGAATTTTACCCATCTGTTCACCTCAAATCTCCTCTCTCGGCATAATGATGGGCAATCTCCACCAACCCGTGCACAAAACCACCCATGCGGGCAAAACGCTCATCCTGTGTTTGCCCTTTTTTCCAACGATAATAAATTTGCTGACAAATGACAGCCAGCTTAAAGTAGGCAAAGGTGAGATAATAGTGCATGTTGGCCACATCCATCCCGCTTTTCTTGGCGTATGCTTCGATAAACTGCTCCCTGGTCATAAACCCGGGCAAAACCGTGACAGGCATTTTGCCAAAGCCATTTCTCAACACATCAGGATCATCGTGCTCCACCCAGTAGCTCAAAGCACAGCCCAAGTCGGCCAAAGGATCCCCGATGGTTGACATCTCCCAGTCAAAAATACCGACGATCTCTGTTAATTCCGGGTCAAACATCACATTATTTAACTTGTAATCGTAATGGATGACGCTGGGCGGGGGTGAGAGCGGGAGATGATCCACCAGCCAAGTGGTTAACGTCTCCACCTGGGGGATCTCGTCTGTTTTGGCCCGCTCATAGCGTCCGATCCAGCCTTTTACCTGCCGCTCCAAAAACCCTTCCGGCCGGCCGATATCCCCCAAACCGGCTGCCTCATAATCAATGCTGTGCAAGCGGACAAGGGTGTCCACCATCAGTTCAGAAATCCGGGCACAAACGGCAGGGGTGCCAGGCCTGTCAGCGGGAAACCCAGTATCCAGTACAACCCCCTTGCGTCGTTCCATAATGAAGAACGGGGCACCGAGCACGCTTTCATCATCGGTAAAGACAAACGGTTGGGGTGCCAAGGGGAAGACGGGATGCAATTTCTTTAAAACACGATATTCCCGTTCCATGTCATGGGCTTTGGGGGCAACCGGCCCGAGCGGGGGACGGCGCAAAACGGCTTCCCAGGATCCGACCTTTAAGAGATAGGTCAGATTGGAATGACCCGCAGCAAACTGTTTGATCTCCAACGGAGCATGTTCAAGGTCAAAATGGTTGCGGAGAAAGGCCTCCAGCTTGGGGATTTTCAGTTCCTCTCCTTTGCGTACGGGAATAACCTCCCCTTTGCTCACAGCGATCCCTCCATACATCATCAGCTTAATTACGAACCCACTTCCGTTTTCATATGGGCTTCCAGCATTTTGGACAAATCAGTGGGGATTGGCTCGCTCTGTTGTTTTTCAAAGTTAAAGTAAATCAAGACGGATTCAGACTTGGCCACAACCTCACCCGACTCCGCATCCTTGATGGTTTGGGCCAGGCGAAAACTTTTTTTGCCGATCCTGCTCACCCAAGTGTGCACTTTTAAGCGTTGGTTAAAGTAGGCTTGTTGCACAAAATCGCAACTGACATGGCCCAGGATAAACGGCCATTCGTCAATGGCCATGTGGGTGCCCAACTGTTCAAAGAATTCAACCCTGGCCTGCTCCAGGTAGATGAAAAAGCTGGTGTTGTTGACATGGCCCAATACATCTGTTTCACAAAAACGGACTTTCAGCTCTGTTTCATGCATCCCTGTAATTCCTCCTATGATTCTGTATTTAATCTGTTTTGTATCTTTATCTAGTTGTTTGTTCAAGACGTTTCGTACATCCTTTAACTACTACCTTCCTTTGAAAACAGACTTGCGCTTTTCATAGAATGCTGCGACCCCTTCCCGGTGGTCTTCCGTGTTGGCCAGAATGGATTGCCCCTTGGCCTCAGCTTCAAGCACTGTCGATAAATCGGATTCAAAACTTGACAGCATTGTTTTCTTCATATAGCCAAAGGCTTTAGTAGGCATAAAAGCTAACTGGCTGGCCAGTTGAACCGTTTCTTCTCCAAGGCGGTCATCACCGACCACCCTGTTAACCAAGCCGATGGCATAAGCCTGTTTGGCATCAATCGTTTCACCAGAAGCAGCCAGCTCCAGGGCCCGGCCCAAACCGATCAGGCGGGGCAAAAAGTAGTGCGTTCCTGCATCAGGCATCAAGCCAATTTTAATAAAGGCTAAACAAAAGTTGGCCGACTCAGAGGCGATTCGGAAATCAGCTGCCAAGGCCACACCAAGACCGGCTCCGTGGGCTGGGCCATGAACGGCCGCCACAATCGGTTTCTCTATCTCTGTCATCAGCTTAATGGTCCGGTTATAGGTTTGACGGAGATAATCCCCCACATCAACCGTTTCATCTCTTTCCTGCATGGCTTTCAGATCGGCTCCCGCACTAAAGGCTCTGCCCTCCCCACGTATGACAATACAACGGACCTCTTCATCTTCTCTTGCTGTGTTTAGAGCATGACAGAATTCCTCATGCAGCTCCAAATTAAATGCATTTAACACCCTGGGCCGGTTAAACGTAATCGTTGCTATTTTATCCTGAACCTCAAAGCGAATCGTTTCCATGGTTTCTCCTCCTCGATTTTTTACCTGGGCCTTTTAGCCAACATGGTCAGTGTCATATAGGTCAACACGATTAGACCATCAACACGGTTTGTACATAAGGACAATAAATTACCCTACATGGCGTGTGCCCCGCCGTCAACGACCAGCACATGACCGGTGACATAATCAGAAGCGCGGGAGGCCAGAAAAACCGCTGCTCCTTTCAAATCATACTCCGAACCGAAACGCTTCAATGGTGTATGACGCAGGATTTTATCCTTATTACGTTCAATGACGGGTCTCGCCATTTTGGTGGGGAAAAAGCCTGGGGCGATAGCATTGACGTGGATATTATATCTGGCTAACTTCACGGCCAAATCTTTGGTTAAGGTAATGACCGCCCCTTTACTGGCCTGATAGCCAATGGCATCAAGCACCTCCGGGTCACTGCCGCCCAGTCCGGCTACGGAGGCAATGTTAATGATCTTGCCTTCCTGCTGCTTGACCATTTCTTTAGCCACGGCCTGGGACATCAGAAAGGTGCCGGTGACATTGACCTGCATCACCTTTTCAAATTTATCCAGCGGCATCTCCAGAGCGGGTGCTCCCCAGGAAATTCCGCTGTTATTGATTAAAATATCAATGGATCCAAATTGATCCATGGTTGTTTTAACCACTTCCTGCACATCGTCAGGCTGAGTCACGTCACATTTTAAGGCCAGGGTTTGAACACCTTTGGCTTGCAATTGCTCGCTCACATCCTGGCAAGCTTCCAGTTTACGGGAACACACCACGACATTGGCTCCCGCTTCAGCCAAAGCTTCAGCCATTTGGGCACCAAGTCCGCGGCCGCCTCCAGTCACGATGGCTGTTTTTCCTCTTAAGCTGAATAATTCTTGGATATGCATCTAGATTCCTCCTTACACATATGCTTTCAATTCCAGTTTGGCAATGGCCTGGCGGTGCACCTCATCCGGACCATCGGCCAGGCGCAATGTGCGCTGGTTGGCCCAATGGGCTGCCAGCGGAAAATCTTCTGAAACCCCCGCCGCACCAAAGGCTTGGATGGCCCGGTCCAATACCTTTAAAGCCACATTGGGAGCCACCACTTTAATCATGGATATTTCTTTGCGGGCTGCCTTATTCCCCACAGTATCCATCATATAGGCTGCCTTGAGCGTCAGCAGCCTGGCCTGTTCAATCTCGATACGGGAGTCGGCAATCCACTCGCGGATCACCCCTTGTTCCGCCAACGGCTTGCCAAAGGCCACCCGGTTCAACACCCGTGTGCACATCAGTTCCAGTGCCCGTTCCGCTGCCCCAATGGAACGCATGCAGTGATGGATCCGGCCCGGCCCCAGCCGGCCTTGGGCAATGGCAAAACCTTTTCCTTCTCCCCAGATGATGTTCTCCCTTGGCACACGCACGTTGTTAAACTCGATTTCTGCATGCCCATGGGGCGCATGGTCATAACCAAACACAGGCAGCATACGCTTAATGTTCACCCCCGGTGTGTCTAAGGACACAATAATCATTGAATGGCGCTCATGTTTGGGCGCCTCGGGATTGGATAAGCCCATGACAATGGCAAACTTGCAGCGTGGATCTCCAGCGCCGGAAGACCACCACTTGCGCCCGTTAATGACGTACTCATCCCCGTCCCGCTCAATCCGGGCTTGCATGTTGGTTGCATCCGAGGAAGCGACCTGGGGTTCAGTCATGGAAAAGCAAGAGCGGATCTCGCCATTGAGTAAAGGCTCCAGCCATTTTTTCTTTTGTTCTTCACTCCCGTAACGGACCAGCACTTCCATATTGCCGGTGTCCGGGGCACTACAGTTAAACACTTCAGGGGCGATAAAGGAACGTCCCATGATCTCACATAACGGGGCATACTCTAAATTGGTCAGTCCGGCACCGTACTCACTTTCAGGCAAAAACAGATTCCACAATCCGGCCGCTTTAGCCTTTGCTTTCATCTCCTCCATTACCGGAGGCACTTGCCAGCGGGAATCGGCCTGTTTTAACTGCTCTTCATACGTTTTTTCATTAGGATAGACCACCTCTTCCATAAAGGCCTGCAGCTCTTTTTGCAACTTCTTCACCTTATCCGAAAATTCAAAGTACATCACACAAGATCTCCTTTCAGATGTATCGGTAATAAACTCTTTAAGCCCCTTAAAAACTCTATTCACAAATAGTTCTGTAAATGATGGTTATCCCTGACGTTGACATAGAACAAATCTCGGCTGATGTATCGTTAATGTTTAAAGAAGCCATCTTTATCCAGGATAAGATGCCGACGCACCAGACTTAGTTTGGTAAGGAGTAGAAGAGGAAACAGGCTGGCCCTGTTTCCTCTTAATATTTAGGACTTGAAGTTTCCTCTCTAGATGCACACATTTCAGCAAAGCCATTAGCTGGTCCTTACTCCAACTCAATCTCCTTAACCTCGCCATTTTCAATCACAGCCATACTTTCCACATTGGACAGGCCGCCGTGTTCATCAACTTCGCTAATGTCGTATACCTTATACTCATCAGACAGGTTGTTAATCCCTTCCTGCAAATGGGCTCTGATCGCCCTGGCGTCATCCACACTGCCGGCCGCCTTCATCGCTTCCACAAAAATGTACATGGCCACATAGTGGTAACCTGCTTCAGAACCAGGGTTTTTCCCATGCAGCTGGTTGTACTTCTCCACAAATTGAGCTGTTCCCGGATGATTGGTATAAACCAGCGGTACAACTCCGGCAGCGCCTTCCAGTAAAGTATAGTCCCCGTCAAAGACCGCTGCCATCTCATCAAACTTGGCCTGATCCATGACCAAGAGTCCGCCTTCAAAGCCCAGTTCTCTGGCTTGGGCCACCACCATGGCTGTTGGTTCAGAAGGACCACCGACAAACAAAACATCGGGATTCTGGGCCAATGCATTGGAGACAATGGTATAAAAATCAGTGTCTTTGGCAAAATCTATTGAACCTTCAAACACCACTTCGCCGCCCAGGCTTTCCCAGACTGGCACCAACTCTTCTGTCCAGTCCTTACCATATTGGCTGGCTGTGGGCAACAAAGCAATGCGGTTGCCAAAGCGCTCCATTAAATATTTGGAGAAAGGCTCCGGATAGGCATCATAGCGGGGCGGAATACGCACGGTTAATTCATTTCCCGCTTCAGAAACAGCCGGTTCACTCGTATAAGCTGCAATAAGGACATCTTCCTCTTCATTAAACACCTGTACGGCAAAAATGCCACCACTATGGGGAATGAAAATAATGGGGGTCTGATGCTCCTGAATCAGGCGGCGGGCATTGGTGCCTGTTTCATTGGGCATATACTGGTCATCAAGGGACACCAGGTTAAGCATATAGGTCTGCCCGTTTATTTCAAAACCACCCGCTTCGTTAATTTCATCAACAGCGATTCTCAAGCCACTTAAGGTGTTTTCACCGTAAAAGGCAGCCGGACCTGACAAGGGACCGCTGTAACCAATGTTTACCGTCTGCACCTCAGCTGCAGGCGATTCCTCTTGACCTTCCTGTCCTGCCCCTTCATCCTCTGGTTGGGTAGCTGTCTGATTGCCACAAGCAGCCAGCACCAAGCCCAATACCAAAATGGCAGCCAGCCACCACCATTGACGTTTGGTTCTCATCTCTTTTCCCCCTTTGATATTCCTTAATTATTTGTACTAGAATATGTCCGCCACCATCTTGTCACCCTCTATTTGCCTCAAACATAATATGAACCTGCTCTCTGCCGGCACCCCCCCCTTTCCAGTTGCCTGAGATTGTGAGGTCTTTTAATCTTCTTCAGGCACCGATATATGCTTTTTTCACCTCTTCATTGTTTAACAGGTCTTTCTTGGTGCCACTTAATGTAATCTCCCCATTTTCCAGCACATAGCCCCGGTCAGCCACCTGCAGGGCGGCATGTGCATTTTGTTCAGCCAGGAGAACAGTCGTACCGGCCCGGTTAATCTCTTGAATGGTGGCAAACATTTGCTGCACTACCAGTGGGGCTAAACCGATCGAAGGTTCATCCAACATAAGCAGTTTGGGCTGGCCCATTAAAGCTCGACCAATAGCTAGCATCTGCTGTTGCCCCCCGCTCAGAGAACCGGCCAGGTCAGCTGCTTTCTCTTTTAAAATGGGGAATAATTCAAAGACATATGAGAGGCACTCCTCGACCACCTTTTTGTGCCGGCGATGGACATAGGCGCCCATCACCAGGTTTTCACGAACGCTCATCTGGGCAAACAGCTGCCTGCCTTCGGCACATTGGATCACCCCATGGCGCACCAGTTTATCAGCTGACCAGCCAGTGACATCCTGATCCATAAAGATGATCTGCCCCTCTTGCACTTTGTTTAAGCCGCTGATCGCTTTAAACAGAGTGCTTTTACCTGCGCCATTGGCTCCCAACAACACAACCAACTCACCTTGTTCAACCTCTAAGCTCACCTTGTCTAAGGCGGTTAAGCCGCCGTATTTCACTGTGACTCCTTGCACTTTAAGCAATCTGCTCCCCTCCCAGGTAAGCCTCAATCACCTTTTTGTCCTGCCTGATTTCCTCTGGTGTCCCTTCGGCAATTTTTTGACCATAATTAAGCACCATGATTTTGTCAGCCAGGCCCATGACCATCTTCATCTTGTGCTCAATCAAGAGCACGGTGAGGCCATGATTGGCCATCTTCTCGATCAGCCGGGCCAAACGGACTGTTTCGTCCGCATTGACTCCGGCAGCGATCTCATCCAACAAAACCAATTGCGGATCAGTGGCCAAAGCCAGGGCAATGGCCACCCTTTTTTTGGCTTCCTGGGGGATGACACTGACCGGAAAGTGGGCCATCTCCACCAAACCGACAAAGTGAAGCGCATCGACTGCCTTTTCATAGCAGCGGTTAAGCTCTTCCTTGTGGCGCCTGGTGTTCAAAATGCCGTCCCATAAGCCTGAGCGGGTGCGCATGCGCTGGCCAATCAAGACATTGTCTAACACGGTGGCCTGTTCAAACAACTGGGTGGTTTGGAAGGTCCGGGCCATGCCCAAACGAGCCACTTTATGTGCCGGCAGATGGGTAATATCCTCCCCCTTAAACAGAATCTTTCCTTCTGTTGGCTGATGAAAGCCGCTGATCAGGTTAAAAAAAGTGGTTTTTCCAGCACCGTTTGGCCCGATGATAGCTGTAATTTGCCCCTCTGGAACCTGGAAATCAACCCTATTTACCGCTGTCAAGCCCCCAAAACGTTTTGTTAACCGTTCCACCGTCAAAAGCATCAGGCCATCTCCTTCCTTCCCTCTGTTTGACTGCCCAGCTTGGCATTGTGGTGCGGTTGGACAACAGTACGGTCCCTGCCGCCCGACTTCATCTGTTCAGACTTGCGCTTCAAGTCCCTTTTGATTTTCCATTCCAAGTAGCCGCCAACCAATCCTCGTGGATAAAAAACAATTAATAACACTAGCACCGGCCCAAAAACAAGCATGCGATAGTCTTCCAAAAACTGCAGAGATTGCACGATCACCGTCACAAGCACCGTGCCGATCACAGGGCCGGCCAACGTGCCAATACCGCCAACCAACAGATACATGACCATATCGAAAGTGATCACCACATAAGAAATCTCAGGTCCCAAAAAACGGATGAAAGAAGCGTACAAACCACCGGCCAATCCTGCAAAAAAAGTAGACAAAACAAAGGCGGTCAATTTGTTGGTCATGGTGTTAACCCCGATCGTTTGGGCCAGTTCCTCGCTGTTGCGGATGGCGACAAAGGTGCGCCCCAACAGAGAGTGGCTAAGGCGGTAAATCACGAAAATAGTGATAATTAAGAAAAAGAGCGTGAGATAATACTGTGAGACCAGGGTATTAAAACTGAGCGGACCCAGGGGGGCAGGAGCCGGAATACCGATCAAACCGCGCACACCACCAGTGAATTCATCCCATTTATAAATGATCAGATAAATAATGTAGCCCACACACAACGTATAAATGGCAAAAAAATGGCCAGTTGTACGCAAAGCGATCAACCCGATAACCAAGCCCAGCACAGTGGTGATCACCAGGGCCAGTCCCAGGGCCAGCCAATAGTTAAGTCCTGCTTTAACTGTCAGCAAGCCCACACTGTAAGCCCCAATGGCAAAAAAGCCTGCATGGGCAAGATTAAGCTGGCCTGTGTAGCCGGCAATAATGTTCAGCCCGTATACCGCAATACTGAAAATGATAGCTTTAATAATCACTTGGAGGTAATACTGATTGTCGATCACAACCGGAAACAGCAAGGCGATGAGTAACAGAACAATAATGCCATTGCGTTTGGTTAACCATTTTTCATGCCATTGACCAGCCATCAGTGGGCCCCCTTTGCAAACAAGCCTGTCGGTTTAATTGTCAGGATCACAACAAGTAAAAAGAAGGCAATCAAGTCCTTGTAATCGCCAGATATATAAGTCGCACCTATACTTTCTGCCAAACCAAGTATATAGCCGCCGACAATGGCTCCAGGGATACTGCCCATCCCGCCCAAAATGATAATAACAAAGGCTTTGAGGATCACCAGATGGCCCATGCCCGGATAGACCAGGTTGATAGGTGAAGCCAGCGAAGCAGCAACGGCTGCCAGCGCTCCGGAGATGGCGAAGGTGAGCATGGCCACTTTATGGGGATTAATCCCGACCAGTTGGGCACCTTCCCTGTTTTGGGCCATGGCAATAATGGTCGCCCCCACCATGGTCTTGCGCAGAAACAGATGCAAGACCACCATGACCAACACAGCAGCAACAATAACCAGCAAACGCTGCGAGGTGACAGTAATGCCAAACAGGCTGACCGGCTCAGAATAGGGACTGGCCATACGCCGGTATTCCGCTCCATACATAAACTGCACACCTGCTTCCAAAAACAGCAGGATGCCAATGGCAGCTATTTTGTCATGAATGGGCGGCGCATGGCGCAAAGGATAAAACACCAACCGTTCACTTAACACTGCCAGCAAGGCCACTATGACCACGGATCCGGCCATGGCCAGCCAGTAGTGCACGCCCAGGTGGGTCATCAGCATCAAAGTGGCATACGCTCCCACCATGTAGAAAGCACCGTGAGCAAAGTTGGGGACATGCAAGATCCCGTACACCAATGTCAAACCTAGAGCGACCAGTGCATAGACACTGCCAATCATAAGACCATTTATCACTTGTTGTAAAAAGAGTTCCATCAGGCATCTCCTTTCTGGGCCGGATCATTTGCAGGGCTTGAGAGATTGCTTTGCTCTTCCTTCAGTTTCCGTTTTAATATTTTCCCAACTGCTGATTTGGGCAGTTCTGATCTGAATTCAACCAGGCGCGGCACCTTGTAGTTGGCCAGCCGCTCCCGGCAATAGGCAATCAGCTCTTCAGTTTCCAACGTTGCCCCTTCCCGCAGGACCACCACTGCTTTTACTGTTTCACCCCGATAGGCGTCGGGCACACCAATCACCGCCGCTTCCAGTACCGCGGGATGGCTGTAAATCACATCTTCCACTTCAACAGGGTAGACATTGTAGCCACCAGCTAAAATTAACTCTTTTTTGCGCCCTACAATGTAGAAAAAGCCGTCTTCATCCATCTTGGCTAAATCGCCCGTATACAGCCAGCCGTTGCGCAGGGTGTGTGCTGTCTCCTCAAGCATGTTCCAGTATCCTTTCATCACCTGAGGTCCTTTTATGATCAATTCACCAACCTCACCTGGGGGCAGTTCTTCTTGGCCTGTGGCCATATCCACAATTTTGGCATCTGTATTGGGCAAGGGGATTCCAATGCTTCCTGGCTTTTGCAAACCGCGGACCGGATTGCGGTGAGTCACGGGCGAGGCCTCGGACAAACCGTAGCCTTCGGCAATCGGAGCGCCAGTCTCTGCCTTAACCTTGTTCAGCACCTCTATCGGCAAGGGAGCCGAACCACTGCTGCAGGTTTTGAAACAGGTCATATCCACCTCTTTAAACCTTGGATGTTGCAACAGGCCAATATACATGGTGGGCACGCCAGGAAATCCAGTGGGACGCCACTTTTCAATGGTTTCCAGCACTTCCTCCACATCAAAACGGGGTAAAAGAATCATATTACCGCCTACCGCAAAGGTGAGATTCATACCGCTGGTCATGCCATAGACATGAAACAAGGGTGCCACGGTTAATGTCCGTTCTCTGCCGTATTCGATCTGGATTTCAGCAGTGCCGATACATTGCATGGCGTTGGCTACCAGATTGTAATGGGTAAGCATTGCCCCTTTGGAACGTCCGGTTGTCCCCCCTGTATATTGCAATACAGCCACATCTTCCCGGGGATTGATGGCCACAGTTGGGATCTGGTAACCCCTGTCCTCTAACAAAGTTTGGAATGTACCTTTTCCCTGACTAAAGGAAACCGTAATCACTTCAGTCAAGTCAGTTTTATCTTTAATTTCTTCCACCGTGGGTAACAACGGTTCATAGGCAATGAGCAGTTTAGCACCCGAATCGCGCAAGACATGCAGCAGTTCCTGCGCCTTATACATCGGGTTGATCTGCACCACGATGCCGCCGCAGGCCAACACAGCATAATAACTGATGGGATATTGAGGACAATTGGGCAACATAAGGGCCACTCTGTCACCTTTCTCAATCCCTTTCTGTACCAGAGCACTGGCCACGCGGTTAACCGCCCCGTAAAGCTGAGCATAACTTAACGTGTGATTGTAAAAACTTACAGCTGTATGATCGGGATATTTTTCCACTGAGCGGGCCAGCAGCTGATTAACACTGATCTCAGGAATGTCAACTTCCAGAGGGTTTCCCTTGGGTACATGCTTCAACCACGGTTTTTCTGCACTGACTTGATTCATCAAATTTCTCCCCTTCCTTAAAAGATAAAAACTTTTTCCTTTACTGGGTTGTACCTGCTTGTAAGCTCCCTTTAGACGATGGGGTTTTTATAATCAAAAGTTTCATAGATACCGATTCAGCCTGAGGCGACATTATAAATTAGCATAGAGCCATTTGCCCCGGATCTCTTCTTTTTTCATTTCTCCTTGCTGAACGAGGTACTCAAGATGAGCGATTGTTTCACCGATGGCAAACCGCATCTCATGAACGTTTAACCGGTCTCCAAACAATTGCAGACATACTTCATAAACGGTTCTTTCGCTCCTAGTAACGTCCAGCACTTTATCCAGCCGTTCATGATGATGATGCACAATTTCATCAATACGTTCATGAGCGTTGTAAAACGGTTCACCATGTGAAGGAAGAACAATCTCTATATCTAACTCTTTCACCTTATGCAAGGCATCTAGATAAGACTGCAGTGGATTGGGATCACCGTGGAACCAGTAGGAGATGTTTGGCGTGATTTTTGGCAGGATGTGATCAGCGGAGAACAGGACTTTATTTAGTTTGTTATAAAAACACAACATTCCATCAGAATGGCCGGGGGTGGTAATCACAGTGTACCGCTCCCAGCCCAAATTCACTGTCTCACCATCTTGCAAGTAGTGCTCAATCTTGGGATGAGGGGTAATCAGTGAGAGAAAACTTTCCGTGTTGGCCACCATTTGGTTGGCCAGCTGTTCCGGTAACCCGCATGCGGGATAATGGCGGCGAATCCGGTCAATGTGTGCTGTTTCCCAGGAACGGAGCCCATTTTCAGCGTCGGTTTGTGACATCCACACCGGTGCTCTTGTTTTCTCTTGCAACCCTCCTGCATAGCCATAATGATCTGGATGATAATGTGTGATAACAATGTTTTGGACAAGCCTGCCTTCTAGCATTTTTTCCCATATGTTAACTGTCGATTGGTTATGTAACCCTGTGTCAATCACAGTCCAGCCACCATTTCCCTCTAATAAATAGCAATTGACATGGTCCAGTCGAAAGGGCAGAGGGATGCGGACCAGATATATACCTGTCAACACTTGTTTTTTCACTATATTTGGCAAGATGCATATTCCTTTCTGAAGTCATTGTATAATTTCCAAAGCGTGGTAAATTGACATGGGTGTTGGCCTAAACAGCCTTCACTCTGGGATAAAGCGCTTCCAAAACAACCAGCGTTTCTGTGCCTGAACTTGATGCTTCCTCCTTGTTATATTGTTTTATACCAGAGAAATTTAGCCTGACCTGTGGCGACATCCTTCCCCTCTTGGTTACGGGCGTAGATATCAAAGATGTACACATCACCTTGATCTGTCTCCTCTTTTTCCTTTACTTCTCCCCCCACTGTAATGGTATCCCCGACAAATACCATACCGACAAAACGGGTGTGAAATTCTTTTACATATCCTTCATTGAAATAAGGAGAAAACAGGCTGGTCATCTTGGCCATGGTCAGCATTCCGTGGGCAATGACACCAGGTAACCCGGCTTTTTCAGCTTCCTCATCAATGGTATGAATGGGGTTGTAGTCTCCCGAAGCTCCGGCATATTTGATCAGTTCCAAGCGGGAGACAGGAGGCATTGTAATTGGAGCAAGCTTCTGCCCGATAGTCCATCCTGCTGTCATGGTTCCATCCCCTTTCGCACAGTTTCAGTGACAATAATCGTTTCCCTGGTCATAAAAATGCGCGCTCCGTCGGGATCTTCACCAACCCGTTCAAACACCAGAAACGTCAGCTGGCCAGAGCCTCCCTTTTTCTCAAACACTTTCTGCAATGCTGTGTAACAATACACCTCATCTCCTACCAATAAAGGGCGCTCGTAAAAGAAGCTTTGTTCTCCGTGAATCAAACCACTTTTGGGCAGGGACAGACCGTGAATCTCCCCGTACTGAAATGTCCGGGGAAATGTGGGCGGAGCCAGCAAACGGCCGTAACGGCTTTGGGCTGCCACTTCCTCATCAACATAGAGAGGATTTAAGTCCCCAATCGCCTCGGCAAACTTGCGTACAGCTCCCCTTTCAACCACATTTTTCACTTTATCAGATTTTTTACCAACAAAATCACTCCACATATCCCATCACACCTTTTACTGAAATTATTGCAAAAATGATGCCAACACATCAAAAGTGTCTTAGGCCCTGTTGCTAGAGGACAGCTAGCCATGACACCTGTCAGGTGATGCATAGACGCATCTTTTGATGGAATTATGCATCAATTTTTCGTCTTTCTAAGACATGTGCTCAAAGGAACACGTATGGGTAGCTGAACCGATAGTTTTTAATCTCCATTAATGCTCATTCCTATCTACGAGAGGATTTTCTAGTCCATTAAGTATTAACTTAACATAGATCTGGGTTAATTCTTCTTCGGATACTTCTCCCTCCGGGTTATACCACGAGTAGCTCCAATTACACATGCCCAATACGGCGAAGACCACAATATCTGGACGTAAATCCTGGCGAAACTCCCCCCTTTGAACTCCCTCTTCAATTAACTTTTGTAAACTAAAGCGGAACTGATCCCGCTTGGCGAGCACTTCATCAAGATGATCATCGTTTAAATTACGCAGTTCCCTGAAAAAAATCGAAGCATGGGATCGGTGGGTTCTAATCTTACGGATAATTAAAGCAATGATTTCACGCAATTTACTTTTGCAGTTTTTATGCTTATCTTCCAAAATGTCTTCTTGCCATCTTAGGAGTTCTTCAATATAGCTCCGGTGGATATCCATTAATAGTTCTTCTTTGGATTTAAAATAATAGTAAAAAGTCCCTTTTGTCACGCCTAGCGCATCAACAATATCTTGGATCGATGTTTCAGCGAACCCTTTCTTTTCAAACAATTTAATGCTTTGTTCCATTATTTCACTTTTCACAATGAAACTCCTCTCCTTGGCAGTGTACTTTTTCACTAGCTGAACTGGTTTACAAAGACTGTGCTACTACCATGGAAAAGATGACACAATCCTAAATACTGACCGGTCAGTATGTTAAACAGCTAAAAACTTGTTTTTGCATACATCAAGACACAATCTACTTTACATATCTTTAGATCTAACCTCGAATACTTGTTTGTAAATTTTAATATTTTTAAAAATGTATTTAATTATTATTATATTTATGATTAATTTTAAACGGGGTGTATGCCGATTGACAAGTGTTTCTAGTTCAAGTTTCTCTCTTAACGATTAATTGTGATATCATAGCTTTAAAAATTTCATATACAAGTGGATAAGAAGTAAAGAAAAATGTGGCTTCGCCAAGCCATTAACGAAGGCGAAGCCTTTTGTTGCGATTTACAAAACTTTGATCTATACTTTGGCTAATTCTTTCTTAAACTCTTCCGTCAGCATGGGCACCACTTCAAACAAGTCGCCCACAATGCCGTAGTCAGCCACTTTAAAGATCTCGGCTTCCGGATCTTTATTAATAGCCACAAT
>NZ_JAUSUQ010000023.1 GCF_030814135.1 Caldalkalibacillus uzonensis
TCGACTATGTTACGCTAATGAGAAACCCTCAGTTTATGAATCCGCTTACAAATTTAAGGGTGAAAAATCTTGCCCACAAATACTTGACTCAGACCACCTTTGCTAAGCCTTGACTAAATCTGATCTTTTGTGGTATGAAAAAACTGAGGTGATATAGCCGTGTTGCCACTAATGACTCGTGTGCTGATTCAATCGGATGTTCTTAATCTAGGTCTGCCAGTGGGCAAAGAGGCGTACATTATTGCCTATAATCGGCACGTCGATGTGGCTTATCGCTACTTGATCCGGGTGCCGGCTGTGCAAAAAGATTTTTGGGTGGTTGAACAGGATATCCGTCCGTTGAAAGAGTCGGAGACGGTAGAAGATTACTCACAGGCTGCCGAAGATGTATTGATTGATGTGGCTTTGCAAACCCGGCAGTTTGACATTATTAAACAACTGAAATGGAAAAAGCCTAAATAGCCTCAGTGGCTATTTTTTTGCTAGTTTGTCGGAAGCCCTTTATCCGCACCTAAAGGGCTTTTTGTTGTGGTTGGGGCTACACCCGGATTTACGATATCAGTGACAAAACCAACCCTGTATTATTGAGCTCTTTTAGAACCACCAATTCCATGACCAAAACTGACGGCTTTCCCGGCTGGACCGTCCACGATCCAAAAGTAAGAGGCAACACTTTATACCTATCCCATTACCATGACGGTGTGCGCCTCGTTGACATTCGGATCCAGCCAATCCGGTGGAAATAGGATCCTATGTATCTCCTAACGCCAATGTGTGGGGTGTGTTTGTAGACCGGAACTATTTTTTGGCTTCGGATATGTGGTCTGGCTTAAAAGTCCTTCAAAAGAGAACCAATTAAAGAGAACCAATTAAGGCTAATTTAATTATTCACCTGAAACAAGAGTGACCACCTTGGCGCTCTTGTTTCATCACTTTTTAGAGGAATTTTTTTGTTTGCGTTGAAAGATAAATAAGAAAATTTAATTAGTATCACATTCTTATGACACTAGGTGATGAAAATGAAGACAGACAGACTGTTCCGCTTGATACGCATCATTACTTTGGTACAATCCAAGCCGGGGATTAAGGCACGGGAACTGGCCGAGCGCTGTGAAACAACGGAACGGACCATTTACCGGGATATAGACTTTTTAAGCGCGGTTCACATTCCCATTACCAACATGGGATATGGAACAGGATACCAGTTTGTGGGCAACTTCGCTCTGTATCCCATGGACTTGACTGAAGCAGAACTGATGGCCTTTGCGGTTCTGCCTTCCTTACTGGAGCAGGTGGATCTTGTTCCCCCGGATTTGTATTCCGCC
Organism: Caldalkalibacillus uzonensis; assembly: GCF_030814135.1. Taxonomy (NCBI): domain Bacteria; kingdom Bacillati; phylum Bacillota; class Bacilli; order Caryophanales; family Bacillaceae; genus Caldalkalibacillus; species Caldalkalibacillus uzonensis. Next base: position 1,326 of record NZ_JAUSUQ010000023.1, read on the forward strand.
TATGATAAAGTGATGGCCGCTGCCCGCAAGGAAAAACTGGTACGCCAAGAACTGCTCGATTCTGTAAGCAAGGTGATCCAAATGGGCAGCCCGGCTTATAAAGAGATCAAAACAAACTTCCTCAGTACCATTATGCAGGCGATTCTCTCCCGGCGGACCATTGAAGCCCGTTATCATACCCAGAGCCGTAATGTGACCACGGACAGGGCCATTGATCCGTACTATTTAATTCCCCGTGAACACCGTTTTTACCTTATTGGTTATTGCCATCAAAAACAGGCCATCCGCACCTTCCGCCTCAGCCGTTTCCAAGAGGTGAAGATCCTGAACAAAACTTTTGAAATGGATGACTTTAACCTAAAAGCGTATTTAAAAGAGACCTGGTCCATTGAACGGGGAGACGAACGGATCACATTTAAAGTGCGGTTTTCACCCCATGTGGCGCGCTATGTGAAAGAAGAGGAACTGTTTGTCAAACCAAAGCTGACCGATCTGGAAGACGGGTCACTGCTGTTCGAGGTGACGCTGAATCATGACCGGGAGTTTTTGCAATGGCTGATGGGCTACGGTGCAGAGGCGGAGATCCTGGAGCCCCAATCTTACCGTAAGAAGATGAGGGAGCTCCTGGCCCGGTGGCTTCAGGTGTATGACGAAGTGGTAAAAGGAAGGTAGCGTAAAACATAGACAAATTTCCTATGCTTCTCCTTCTCCGACACCTATATGCAGTTAAATCACGGGGGCTGGTCGCGGGAAGTGACAGTTAGAGAACTGCCAATCGCAACCACACTTGCGGGGGTAAACATGAGTCTGACGCCAGGCGGTGTTCGTGAGTTACATTGGCATAAGCAATCGGAATGGTCCTATTGTGGTACTTTCCCCCCGGTATTCCGCACTCGATTCAGGGGCTGGAAGGAGGCTGCGAGTTTTTGCTCGCTTCGACGACGGCAGCTTCTCCGACCTCGACACTTTTTCCATTTCCGATTGGTTTGCACACACATCGAAGGACATACTGGTGGCCAATTTCGGTGTACCGAAAAGAGCCTTTGCCAACATCCCGGCGAAACAGCGATGCATTTTTCAAGCAAAGGTGCCCGGCCCGTTGGAAAGTCAAAAGGTACCGTCTCCATACGGTATTGTGCCAAAGAGATTCACACATCGGCTACTTGCGCAGCAGCTGATTGTATCTCCGGGGAGGGATTACGCAGACGTGTCCCTGAACCAGTGGATGGCGCTGACTCCCCGGGATCTGGTAGAGGACAGCTTGCATGTAGGATCGGAACTGATGAACGCACTACGGAAGGAGAAATGGCCTGTCGTTAAATATGTCAACACTGCTTAACAAAGAACCGGATTTGAGACTTCTAGGGAGCAAAACGGATTGTAAAAGGGATTTAAGATTTTGCAAATAAGCATGTTTTATTGACTAAGCAATCATGTCCCCTATATTGGTTATGCCAAAGTATTGGATATGGACATGCCCCCCTTTGTAGTGTTTACTGAATAGGAGATACGTTACTTTCTTATTGATCGCTTACTTTCATATACTGAATAACCAACACTGCAGGTAAAATATAGCCTAACATGGCTTGAAAGATGGCGACCATCCTTGACCATCCAAACGGAGTAACATCTCCATAGCCAACGGAAAACAAAGTAATAACACTGAAATATAAAGACCTGGTGATGAGGTCCATCCAATGTCCATCTTCAAGAGTGACATTGTAGTAATGATCAACGATAGGACCTAACCCAGAAATATCTAACAAAATATAAATCAATGCAAATGTAATGACCACATTGGCATAAAACAACGCTAATGAAATAAAGTAGTGAAACATTTTCCGTCGATGACCTCTTTTAAACAGGACAGACATAAATAAGTACCCCAATCACTTAACTGGTTGTACATATTTTATGATCCGGATACTTAGGTTTAGAAGTTTGTTTATGTAAATAGTGATGTTATAATAATATTTTATTAAGTACCCATATTAATATATAATGGATTTATGTATATACTTTAACCTAAACCGTGATGGAGCGTGATGTTTAATTGGACGAGGTGCCGCTTAGTTTCTTGTTTCTTTTGCTTATTTTGCTCGCTTTGTCTGCCTTTTTTTCTTCAACAGAAACGGCGTTTTCGAGTGTAAGCAAAATCCGGCTGAAACACTTTGCAGACGAGAAACGGAAAGGAGCCCAAAAGGCACTTTACATTTCTGAGCATTTTGACAAAGCGCTGACCACCATTTTAGTCGGCAATAATCTGGTTAATATCGCTGCAGCCACAATAGCTAGCTCTCTTTTTGTTACCATGTTTGGAACAAAATCAGGTATGTTATTAAGCACCATTGTGATGACAATTCTGGTCTTGATCTTTGGTGAGATCCTGCCCAAATCGTTTGCCAAAGAACATGCCGATTCCTTTTCCCTGGCTGTTTCCAGTATCTTGTTTTTGTTAATGAAGCTGTTTGCGCCAATCAACTGGCTTTTTGCCCAATTAAAACGTACTTTGGTTAAAATCATTCATCCCAAACAGCATATTCCATCGGTTACAGAAGAAGAAATAAAAATTATGGTGGATATCAGTGAGGAAGAAGGGGTTATTGACAAAACAGAAAAAGAATTGGTTCATCGTTCCCTTAATTTTAACGATATTATTGTCGGTGAAATTTTAACACCACGCCCCGATATGATTGCTGTCGAGGTTAGCCAGCCGATTGAGGAAATTAAGCAGGTTTTCCTGAGGGAAAAATTCTCCCGTATTCCTGTTTATGAAGACAGTATTGACAATATAATCGGTATTCTCTCCGAGCGGGAATTCTTGTCCGCTTTGCTCCAAAATCAGGATGTAGATGTAAGGAGCTTGTTACGCAACCCATTATTTGTCGTTGAGTCCATGAGAATTTCTTCCCTGCTTCCGGAGCTGCAAAGACATAAAATTCACATGGCCATTGTGATTGACGAATTTGGTGGCACGTCCGGCTTGATTACAATGGAGGATGTTTTGGAAGAACTTGTGGGCGAAATTTGGGATGAACATGATGAGCAAGTGAAAGTAATTAACCAACTGGATGAAAATACTTATATTTTTTCTGCTGACTTCTCTTTGGATGAATTTGCCCGCATGACCAAGGTGGAGCTTCCCGACAGTGTGTATCACACCATTGGCGGCTGGTTGGTTGAAGAATTTCAACGTGTGCCACAAAAAGGGGAACAATTGTACTATGAAAATTTATTGCTGACCATCGAAGAAGCGGAAAGCCGCAGAGTCAGAAAAGTCAGAGCGGAAATAAAGAAATTTTCCAATTCTGAATCAAAAGCGTATGTATAGTGATGATAACACATCTTTTAAGAGTTAGTGGCTTTTACAAACCCGTTTTACCCGAGCTGCTCTCATCTTCATCACGGATGGAGAGGCGTATCTTAAGGCAGTAATGTTGAGATGTTTTTCCAACCAAAAAGAGAAAAACAGTATACCCAGTATTATGTTCAGACATGAAAATAAATAATACAGTAGTTTTTTCAGATCAAAGTTGATATAGTTGACCGGGACAGTCTCCCGGTCTTTTTGCGTAATAATCAGATGAATGCAATAGAAGTCATAATGTCGGTTTCCTACAGTTGATTGGAGACGGTTATGATTTTGATTTTCGCTGCACGTTTTGGACGTTTGTTTTGCTTCTTGCGTTGGGGTTGCGTAGTATCAACATCACTAAATTTACCGTCTTGATATTTTTTAGCCCAACGTTGCACCACATTTGGATGGATAACATACCGATGGGTCACACTGGTTTTGAATAGGTGATAGTCCCGGGTGGGGCCTGAGCAATTATATTTTAAGCAATGTATAGCAGCATTCATGGCCGCATACTGGCCAGACAGCGCTTAAACATGTCAATGTCTGCCTCCAAAGGGGGATAATACAGTCGATATCAGAGGGATCACTTTGTTTCAAACGGAATCCTTTCTCCGCAAATACGGGTTCACCGCTGTCCGGAAGGGTGTACAGTGCCAAACGCTTCAATTGAACGGTGCCTTGCTCTCTTAGCTCCAGGAAAACCCGTTTGACGGCGTGTGTAACCAGGTGATCGTGAAAACCGCTGATGCCATGGACAGGATAGGTCACAACAATGTGAGGATTGATGGAGCGGATATGGGCTGCTACCGCTTGTTCCAGCAAACGCGGATCCAACTCTTTCAACTGGCCGTCAGGAAAGTCAATACCGTCATGCCATGCAGGCTGGTCCAAAAGATTCATCATCGGGATGGGGAAAAATATACAGGATGTTCATTGATCAGGATCCTTTCCTATTTAGTTACCGGTTGACTGGAGGCCTGGCTCCGGAGAGATACCTGACAAAACAGGGGTACCGCTAACCTGGCCAAGCAAGTTTCAGATCTTGCGGTAAATGAAAAGCGCCCTTAGTGGCTGCCTTTTATTTTTTCTGTATTGGGAAATGCTGTTTTTCAGTTTTGCAAAAGGAAAGATACATTATCAACCAATCAGGGGGCTAAAGCCCTCTTTTTTGTTTAGGAACAAATATTCGCTGACATCATGTTGTCGCAATCATGTACTAAACTGTTGCCAGGAGGGGCCGTTAAAGGATAGTTCCGATCGTGAAAATAAAATTTCAGAGCGTAGGGAGGAGGGGAATGTAAGGTGAGCATCCACAAGTTCAGATTTTTCCTGTATACCCTTGCTAAAATCCTGGGTGATGTGCAAGCAGTGAAGTCAGGAGATCCCAAGAAAGTGGCCAGGCGTGTGGGACGGAGAGTTGCGGGCAAGGCCGCAGGCAGAATGCTGAGAAGGTTGATTAAATAAAGATCAAGCTATATAAATGAATTACGTATAACAATGATGATGCAAGAGTGGGGGGATGATCAATGGCAAATATTCCTTATGCTGAAGTTATTGAAGAGATCAAAAACACAATGACCAACAACGGTCATGACTACGAAGCCTCTATTAAAAGTTTTGGCCAAGTGGAAGCCTGTATTCAACGTGACCAAGGTTATCAGTTTACATTTAAGGATCATCTCAGAGGGCTCATTCTAGCCATGCTCAGCAATCAGCGGCCCTGGGGACCCATTGACCGGAATATGAATCGGATTGAAAACATATTTTTCCACTTCGATGCTGACAAACTTCTGCAGGCAGATAAACACCTGCTGGCTGAGAAGTTAAAAAAAATAAAGTGCGGAAACAGGGCCATTGTGAAGCAAATGGAAAGTTTAAATGATAATATTGGGGTATTGAGACAGATTGAAAAAGATTCTGGCAGCATCGACCGGTTCGTCACCAGCGATACACCCCATCGTATTGCCGAAGAGTTGGGCAAAGGGAACAAATATAAATTAAAACAAGTCGGTTATACCCTTGCTCTGGAATACTTGAGGAATGTCGGAATTAAGGCCATTAAACCAGATGTGCATATTCGGCGCATCATCAGTGCTGAGAGATTAGGCTGGTGTGACCATTACCCTTCTGAAAGCGAAGCCGTAAGGATACTGGAGCATGTTTCAAAGCAGACAGGCATACATATTTCTTATCTGGATAATTTGCTCTGGTTATTTGGGGCTGTGGATTATGCCAACATCTGCAACGCTCAGCCTCGATGTCACGTATGTACCCTGAGAAACCGCTATTGCCGGTATGGAAGGAAATAAGTTTTGATCAGCGCCAGTTGGAATTTGGAAGGGGTTAACCCCCTTCTTTTTGTGCAGGGAACACACATTCCCTGACATTCTGTTGTCATAATAGTGTGATAGAATGCAGGTGTTAAGAAGAACATGTTTAGTCAACTGTAGCTATGTAATTTGAGATAAAATGATTGGATATGGGTGATGAGCGATGAAGCTAGAATTTGTTGTGGAGGATATTCCTCCCAAAAAAGACGGTGCCAACTCCATGTGGAAAAAAGAAACAGAAGCGCACCGGATTGTTTCTCTCAGAACAAAAGCCCTCGAGGCTATGAAGCGGGCTGGCATGACCCGCTGTATGGATGGGTATATTCACTTAACAATTTTTATCTATTTGCCTCAAGCCAAAATTGAACGGGCTGGTGACTTGGATAATTTCATTACCGGTATATGTGACGGGCTTCAGGCTGCCCATCCAAGGGTACAACCTCATCCAGTGTTCAAAGCATCCGAGAACAAAGCAATTGATCCATTCCGTCCTCTGCTGATTGAGGATGATCGCAAAGTGATGGCCATTACGGCCTGGAAACGGAAGCTAGGTGAACATTGCCGTCCGTATTATAAAGTGCTGATTGAGGAAATTGAATCGGACCTCGGGTGAAATACCAGGTCCTGGGGTGATATAACAGGTTTAAACTTCTGCCGATATGTTTGTTCAGCAAATAGAAGACAATTTGCAAGTGATTAAACTGGTTACTATCCTCAATGCTATGTCGTCGATCTTAAGTAATGTAAAAAAACCTGGGGATCGACGACACAGAATATTCTGAACAACACTCTCAAAATCTTTTAAGTAAAAAGTTTTTTGTTCTGTATGGGAAAATGATGAAATGGGGAAGGGATTTAAACGGTGATGTCGAATAGGGTATTATCAGGTTTTTTGGGGTTCTGATCTTACCTATGAGGAATTGAAACTGCACAACGCGCCTTTTGATGCGAAATTCTTTTATGTGTTCTGATCTTACCTATGAGGAATTGAAACAAAGAAATAGAGGAATTGGTTGATGAGGATTTTAACCCTGTTCTGATCTTACCTATGAGGAATTGAAACACGGACACGCCCGAAATGGTGCCGCGCATGGTGCGTTACGTTCTGATCTTACCTATGAGGAATTGAAACGTATTTACGTATCCTAGTAACAGCAAATTCCCGGCGGGTTCTGATCTTACCTATGAGGAATTGAAACATGGGAGACGTTCCTCGGATTGAACTATTTGCTCGCGGTTCTGATCTTACCTATGAGGAATTGAAACTCTGTTTAGGTAAACATTTCTTTGCTATAATGTATAGTTCTGATCTTACCTATGAGGAATTGAAACTCGCGGAATCACTAGTATTTGGTATCCGCGAGGCCATCGTTCTGATCTTACCTATGAGGAATTGAAACGGTCGTTGTTATGGTACATTAAATCAGATATACAGCTTAGTTCTGATCTTACCTATGAGGAATTGAAACTATCGAGGATGGGTCGCGGCTCATATTCGAATACAAGAGTTCTGATCTTACCTATGAGGAATTGAAACTTGGGATGCCGCGATCAAGGCGCTAATGTTTGGGGGGTTCTGATCTTACCTATGAGGAATTGAAACTAGCAGTGACACTTGTCTAAAACTTGTCCATACACCAGAGTTCTGATCTTACCTATGAGGAATTGAAACTAAGTAACAGGGGCTTGCCCATTACAGGAGCTTGTCCCGTTCTGATCTTACCTATGAGGAATTGAAACTGTTAGGACAAGCAATTCTGGTGTATGGACAAGTTTTAGTTCTGATCTTACCTATGAGGAATTGAAACACGATCGACCATCTCCGCCCTCACCACGAGTATGATAGTTCTGATCTTACCTATGAGGAATTGAAACTCTACGATTTCTTTCGCTTGTCGGTCGGATTGTATCGTTCTGATCTTACCTATGAGGAATTGAAACTGATGACTTTGAAGGATGGGTACACGGCCCAGTAAATAGGTTCTGATCTTACCTATGAGGAATTGAAACTGGAACATATAGAACAAATCAAGTTGGACAAAGCTGGTTCTGATCTTACCTATGAGGAATTGAAACTTAAGTAGATGAGATACACAAGTGGTTTCCCGGCTACTGCGTTCTGATCTTACCTATGAGGAATTGAAACCCGCAAAAGGAAGTATTACATATGAAGAAATACACAGGAGTTCTGATCTTACCTATGAGGAATTGAAACAGCGAAGATTTTAAGACGGAGTTATCGTTGTTAATACGTTCTGATCTTACCTATGAGGAATTGAAACTTTTGTTGTGGTTGATGTCACGATCGAAAACACAACGGGTTCTGATCTTACCTATGAGGAATTGAAACACGTCACCCGACGCGTAGCCGCGCAACAAACATACACTCGTTCTGATCTTACCTATGAGGAATTGAAACTCGAAAATATACGGCCTTTTGTCGGTCTTGTCCGCCATCGTTCTGATCTTACCTATGAGGAATTGAAACGGAAGTCATGTTCAAATTCGTCTCAACATATCTGGAGTTCTGATCTTACCTATGAGGAATTGAAACGTCGGTAAACGCGAATCTGTTGTTGATCAACTACTTTTGGTTCTGATCTTACCTATGAGGAATTGAAACTTGGGATTCGGAAACCCTGTTTCTCAGGTTGAGCACGTGTTCTGATCTTACCTATGAGGAATTGAAACAATTTTCTGTATATTTGTTTTGTGGTATAATTCTTTCAAGTTCTGATCTTACCTATGAGGAATTGAAACAGCGTTTCGACACGCGGCGCTCTTTCGACATATTTGGGTTCTGATCTTACCTATGAGGAATTGAAACCTCGACTTGTTGCGTAGCACTGCACGCAAGGCGGCCGAGTTCTGATCTTACCTATGAGGAATTGAAACAACTTCCGAAGTGATCCGTTAACATAGAACCCAAGCTCGGTTCTGATCTTACCTATGAGGAATTGAAACGCGGAGGATTGACCGGATTTGCCTTTTTTGGCCGGTGTTCTGATCTTACCTATGAGGAATTGAAACCGTCGATATGCTTAAAAAAGTTAGAGGCGTCCCATTCGTTCTGATCTTACCTATGAGGAATTGAAACACGATATAGCCACTCATTTTGGTTGTGCAGTATCAACGGGTTCTGATCTTACCTATGAGGAATTGAAACATTCGTTTTCCATCGCTACTTTCGTCTGAGGCCCGTGTTCTGATCTTACCTATGAGGAATTGAAACTGTCAAATTTGCTTTGACAGGGGGTGGGAAAAGTTTGTTCTGATCTTACCTATGAGGAATTGAAACTTACGCATGCAAGGCCCAACATATCAGGAGGAAGGGACAAGTTCTGATCTTACCTATGAGGAATTGAAACTCGCTATCAAACGTATATTCAGGATCGGCCATTGCGGTTCTGATCTTACCTATGAGGAATTGAAACAAATATCGCCTCTTTTCTTTTGAAACGGAGGTGAACGGGTTCTGATCTTACCTATGAGGAATTGAAACCCTCGATTTACCGACGGCCAAGCTGTTTCGTTAACCGCGTTCTGATCTTACCTATGAGGAATTGAAACACCGTCATAACGTTCTCCTCCCCCGTTATAAATTCAACGGTTCTGATCTTACCTATGAGGAATTGAAACTCGTCCTTGACACGATGTTCAAAACCATCAATTTCTACGTTCTGATCTTACCTATGAGGAATTGAAACAAAATACATCAATCAAAGCCCAGAGTCCAAGACCACCGAGTTCTGATCTTACCTATGAGGAATTGAAACTGATATTTGGCCGCCAAAATAGGCGGCTATTTTTTTATCGTTCTGATCTTACCTATGAGGAATTGAAACACGCCTCACGATAGCGTTGGTTTTGCTTTGTAAGTTCAGTTCTGATCTTACCTATGAGGAATTGAAACCTACAATCGCAACGGTACGTCAAATTCGGGAGCGGCGAGTTCTGATCTTACCTATGAGGAATTGAAACCCGCTTGCTTGAGAAAGTATACTAAAAATGTGTGCATGTTCTGATCTTACCTATGAGGAATTGAAACACCACAGTGGAATACCGCTGGATCATGGTGTTGTATGGTTCTGATCTTACCTATGAGGAATTCTGTTTCGGTTAACTACGCTGTTTGATTTGACGGCTCTACCATGACCTTAAACCCTAGTGTTTCCAACTTCCGTATCGCTTGTCTGGCGACTTGATGGCGCTTGCGTTCTTCGTAGTAATGTGGCCCAAGTTCGATGTAAGTCTGCTTCTTTTTGAGGAGATGGTAGACAATGGTCAGGATACTATGAGCGACCGCAACTGCTGCACGATTGGCTCCCCGGCGCGCAGCAATACGATGGTACTGGCTGGATAGATAAGTGTGTTTAGACCTAGCAGCGGCACGGGCGGCTTCCACCAAGGTGCTACGAAGCTTCTGGTTTCCCTTGCGGGTTTTCCCTGACTTTCGTTTTCCGGCACTTTCGTTATTCCCTGGGGCGAGTCCTGCCCATGAACACAAGTGAGCTGCCGAAGGAAACTGTGTCATGTCAGGGCCTTTTTCAACTCCTCTTTCTTCCGTTTGAGACGGCGCTGAGCCAGTTCGGATAGCACATCGGGGTCAGTTTCACCATTAATTAAAGCCTCGATCATGGCCCGGCCCGATTTGCCCAGCACATTGGTCGCCACCGAGGAGAGTTTGATGTTAGCCCCTACTCGCGAAATCGCCTGAAGATTGGAAAGAGAGCCTTTTGGAGACATTGTCGAAGAATGGTTAAAAAAAGGTGGTTACAGCACTGGCCAGTATTCTAATAATTTCGCTACGTTAGATTGTGACTCCTTTTTTGATTTTGATACTGTACATAGTGATGATGTAGGATGTCTTTCTCAGTTTTTTATAAAAGAGGGTTATCGGAATAAAGGTATTGGCACCGATTTGTTCAATATGTCCATGGATTGGCTAAATTCTTTTCAGTCCATCCGTGATATATTTAACTTTGTGTCCAACGGAAACGATGATGCATTAAAATTTTATCTAAGTAAAGGTTTTAAAATAAGTCATTAAATACTAGATGGGTTTATTACGGTGTTAAGAAATACTTAACATTCGAATAAATAACAAGTCTTGGTTGGCGGGCCTTTCAAAAGGTCCTGATCTAAAATTTGCCTCATAAGCTGGGAAGAATATGGAGTCATCTTTAAAAACGTGCGGATTGAATCATCCTGCTTATGCAAAATCTGTCTCAAATGTATCCATCCGTTCCTCAGGCATGTTTGACAACATCTCTTCAAAGCTTAATGAGCTTATTTGTGCAGCAAATAAAATCATTTATTCCGTGCAAACCGCGCTTTTTCAACCAAGTGAAAAACTCGGTCCAACTCACTTTTGATTCGCTGTCCCCCAGCATGATGTCAATACGTTACGGACCCTTCTTCGTTAATGGCGACAGTCATCAGAGCACGTTTGGAGCGAACACGGGATTGTTCACACACTTTGTTCACCAAAGGACCGAGAACAGCCGGGGTAACTGTTCGTCGGCCGTATGTGACTGGCGAAATGATCATGGTGGAATCGTGATATTAATAAAGCAGGCTGGCCCGGCTATGGTCTAACGCATCGTAATAAATAGATGATAACTGCCGCTGTCATGAAGATAGCCACTGAAGCAGCAGTTATCCAAGCAGTGTTCGCATACTGTTCAGTTTGGGAATTCGGCTTCATTTGTGTTTGAGGTACGTCGGAAGAAGGAACGGGAGTATGTCCATTGCCTAAAACTTCTAAATCTTCCTGTGCCGAATTTAATGGTTTTGTTCGCTCACACAATCCCGTCTTCAGATCTCCCATTTCCCCGTAAGCATAAACAAGATAGTCTTTAATGAAACGTCACTTGGACCGGATCGGCAGAAGATCGCACTCTTTTGGACTCAGGTTGGCTAATGTTTAAGACGGTTCCAGAAAAAACGCTGTTCTGCTTTCCAGTGCTTCCTCTACCGGCGGAGGTTCTGCGCAGGTGCAAGCATATATTTTTGAAGGACTCCCGGTTAAGGAAAAGGAAACAAGGATGGCTATTATCACTGACAGGAAAATATATTTTCGTCTCATTCGGTTAACCTCAACGTTAATAATTATTTTGTTATCTTTTAGACGATAAACACACGGGTAATGTTGCGGGTACAGTGTAATAAAATATAGCACCAGGTATATTCCTTTTTCCTGCTTCGTCTTAAATGTTCTTGAAGATTGTCGCTTCCCTGGGTGTCAAAGGACTCGATTTGAGAGGATTTTGGCTTGAGTCAGCCTGTTTTTGATAAACACAAGTTAATATGACAACATATATTTGCTGACATGAATGTGTCGAAATTGTGTGGTAAACTAATGTTAAATCTTAAGCTGGGTTTGCAGTCGCAATTATCTGGCCTTAGAAGTGAACGTATGCTTGAAAAATCAATGGAGCCTGATAGAGCGGAAAATTTTTAGCGTAGTCCATGAGTTAGGTCATTTGATTTTCCACCGCAACCAATACTGTAAAGATACTGAAAACCTCGTCTATGCCAATTATCAAAAAGTATATCAGGCAACAACTGAAGCAAAGAGGTGATGATAGCCAAGAATTGAGTCCCCGTGAATACCTTGAGAAAAACCAAAATAGCGAAAGGTGTCAAAAGTGAAAGACATAGAGAAACAACTTTTAGCGTACATCAAAAGCTATAAAAAAGTTATGATTCCTTTGTCAGAATTGGAAGCACGGGTTCCGGGCGATGTTTCCTATCGCCAGTTTGCTGAGGCAGTCCATTCTCTTGAGAAAGGGGGTATCCTGGCCAGGGTCCAATCCCACGGAGAAAATGGCAAAACACCGTCACTGGCATATACCTACCGTATAAAGAAAAAGGCCCTTCGGCAGACCCTTCATGATGAGATCCAGCGTTTCCAACTGACAGTCCACCCGGTGCTTAAATTGGGCGCATATTTGTCCCTGCCTGAAGAAGTATGGCAACAGGACCGTCCATACATTGAAAAAATTGATGCTTATCTCAAGACATACGGGCTGCCGAGTGAAGATGTTCCTGCACCTGAACGGGCCTATGAACTCGTCGGTGATGAAAAATGGATCGTGGAAGGGAACGGCAAAGAAGTGCTGGAACGGATTCAACTGTGGGAGCGGTTGAAGATTATTCCTGTCGCCGATCCGCTGATGCTGGCCGTCAATCCCAACGCATTTCAACATGAACCGCATTTTCACCTCATTGTTGAAAACAAGACCACTTATCAGGCGCTGCAACCTGTATTGAGTGACACATCTTTTACTTCGCTCATATACGGTGCGGGCAACAAGATCATCTCCAGCATCATCCACCTTGAAGCACAGCTCCATTTGGAAGGACAAGCCCACCGGCTGTACTATTTCGGAGATGTGGACCTGGAAGGGATCAGCATCTGGTACCGTCTCCATCAGAAAACAAGGGCTGAGCCGGCCCTCCCGTTTTACCGTGCCTTGTTACAGAAACCCTTTTTCCCTGGCAAAGAGACCCAACGCCGACAGAACGAAGCTCTAACGGCTTTTATGGCTTATTTTTCCGAAGCCGAACAACACCATCTGCGGGAGATGTTAGCCCAGGGAGGTTACTATCCCCAAGAAGCATTAACAACGTTCCAAGTGCGTCACATCTGGAGGAATGCGTCATGGACGGCAGATTAGCCAGTATAACGGCAGGATACCGGGAACGCATCAGCCGCATCGCCCTGTTCGATCCGTTGTTCGAATTAACCCGCAAGACAGGAACAGATGCAAACGGTAAATCTATCGATTATTTTGGTCTGGGCTTGCTGACCCTGCTCTTTTTCTTTGAAAATATGCTGATGCGCAACCGCCGTGTGGGAGTGAAAGCTTTATCCGAATATTTGCATGCCACAACACACGACCAGTACGACCTCGACCTTCCTGCCTATGAAAAAATCGCCCGGGAGATTATCACCACTTTCAGGCCCCCTCACGGCAAAAAGCGGGCGCGTTCGTTTTTTAACTGGGGAACAAAGCAAGAGGAGCACATTCAGTATGCCATTTTAAAAGCGGACCAATTTGATCCTGCAACCAACAGTCAGTATTACACCCTGGATGAACAAGGGCTGGAACTCGTCTTCGCCACCAAAGAGTACTACAGTGAATTTCAGTTGTCGATTCACCAGCTTGTGCTGCGCAAACAGCTGGAAAAAGGAGAATTTGCCAACGCCTTGCGGCAAATCGACGAGATGCGCGTTGAAGTGCAGAACCTGCACCAGCGCATGGTCAAAATGAGGCATGAGATTCAGCGCAATATTGTTTCCGAAGAGACCTATGCCCGCTACAAAAAGATACTGGAGGATGTGTATCTTCGTCTGGAACGGGAACATGATGAATTTAATGAGTTGCGGTCATTTGTAGAAGCCACCCGCCAAAGGCTCCATTATGAGGCGGCAGCGGACAAAGAACAGCGTTCCTATCAATATATTGTTCAAATCGCGCGGGAGTTGGATGAAGTGCATCATGAGCACCGCCAATTGCTGCAAGAAAGTGTGGAACTGAAAACAACAGCCCTGCAGGCGGCCCAGGAGTCGCTCTATTATGTGGGCATTGATTCATTCAACTTCAGCCAGGAAATTGTCTCCAGAGCCGTTTCGTCTCCCTTGCCCGTGAAGGCTTTGAAGGGCCTGGCCGCCCCCTTCCTGTTTGTTCACCATGAAAGAACCTGGTCCCCTTGGACAGTGTTCGCTGAACAACGCCTTGATGATGAGCAGGACGAAGAGATGGAAACGGGGTTCATTGATGTGCAGGATGGTGAAGAAGAAGAGAAACACCACGTTTACCAGCGGGAGAACTTTTCCAAAGTGATGGGGATTGTCTTAACGGCCCTGGACGGGCAAGAAGAGATCACCTTAAAAGAGGTGGTGGACCACCTGCGTCAAACGGACCAGGAGGATGTACTTCAGCATCGTTCCTTCTATGATTTTTGGCTCTATCTGCACCAGTATTCACCGGTGTCTGCCAAACAAGAGGATGACACAGGGAGCGGTTTGATGGACAAAGCCTTATCATTGATACCTGGCAAAAAAATTATTGTGCGGGAAGCAGCGGAAGTGTTGCACGTTGTGTCCCGCTATACCATCCAAAATATGCACTTTAAGCTGGAGGATGTCTAAATGGTTGTCTATGAGCACGCCCAAGTGATGAAAGCATTTGAGATATATGCCTTGCTTGCCCAAAACGGGGTTGGCGGAGCTGAAGAAGTGCGGGAATATCTGGCCGATGATCACGTGCGCAGTCTTGTGGACCAATTTGCCAGAAAAGTGGATTGTGTCGTGATTACCGCAGGAGACAAGCTGTTTCTCATTCCGGAGACGAAACTGTCTCCGTTTCATGTCAAAAACGAAACCTTGAAGCGCACTTTTCTCGGTGCAAAAGCCACCAACACCGATCTGTACATGATGTATTTTGCCATTATTGTCTTTTTCGGCGAGTTTTACGACAGTTATACCACCATGGAAGCGACCAGAGATTTTTTGCATATGGCTGACTGGGTGAGCGCGATAGACAAACGTATCCAGGCCCTGAAAGAACATGACGGAGCCACACTGAGGGAAGCAGAGCAGGAATACGACACAAATTGGCAGGCTGTCATCGACAAGTGGGAAGCGATGGACGATATTAAGGAAACGTCCAAAAAACAATCCGGCAATACGATCAGCCGCTTCAGTTTTGTGGACAGTGTGCGCCGTTTTTTGGAAGCCCAGGAACTGGCCGTCAATATCGGGAACAACGAATTGCAACTGACAGAAAAAGCAAAAACAATTGTCCAGCGTTACTATATGGATCTGGAATATAACCGGGATATTTTAGCGTTTATGTATCAGTATGACCAGCCGAGTGAAGAAACAGCACACACGACGCCCAGCACACAGGGCAACGGGGGTGAAACAAATGCCGGCGATCTCTAAAATCCGCTTTACAAACGTTGTCTATGAAGACGGAAACAAAAGGTACAATGATGACTTGTTTCTCTTTGATGGCCATAACGGGGCGGTCCTGCTGGAAAACGGCGGCGGAAAGACGGTGTTTATTCAAACGGCGATCCAGGCCATTTTGCCGCACGCATCATTAGCTGAACGCAAAATTAAAGACACGTTAAGTCTGGAAAGTCACCATGCCCACATCGCCATCGAATGGATCCTCAATGACCGGCCCCGCCGTTATGCGTTAACCGCTGTCACTTTGTTTCTGACTCCGCACGGTGTGGATTCCTATCGCTATGCCTATGAATATGCGGAAGGAGATGCCCATGCCATAGAACACATCCCCTTTGTCAGAGAAGGGCTCGACGGCAAAAAACGTCCGGCCAGCCGCCAGGAAATGCAAGAGTATTACCAGCGGATGAGCGCCCAATCCGTCAATGCCCGCACCTTTGCCACGATTCAAGAGTATCACGCCTATCTTGAGGAACAATTTAAAATCATCCCTGCTGAATGGCAGCGTATTGTCACCATTAATGGGGCGGAAGGGGATGTGGAAGCCTTTTTCGAGAACTGCAAAACAACCAGCCAGCTGTTTGAACAATTGCTGATTCCCACTGTGGAAGAGGCCTTGGCCGGTCAAGGCAGCAAAGATTTTGCCGAAACATTTGAGCGGCAACGGGAGCATTTTAAAAAGTACAAACAGCTGCGGGAACAAATCGAAGAGAGTGAACGCCTGGAACGGGAAATAAGCCGCCTGGCCGGGGTGTATGCCCAGCTCTTCGGTCACCAACAGTCATTTTTGCACACCCAACAGCGGGCCAAAGCGTATCATCAATTGATTTGCGGGGAAAAAGCGCGCACAGAGCAGGAACTGGAACAAAATCAGCACCGGGAAAAAGAATGGCAACAACAAAAGCTGGCTCTGGAAAAAAGGGAGGCCTCCTACCGGATCACCCAACTAGAGGAAAAGCTGAAAGAGCTGGAACAGACCTGCCTGCTGGATGAGAGGGAATTGGAGCAAGTGGAAACGGAGTTACGGCTCAAGAAAAAACGCTATCATTCCTTGCAAGCTGCCCGGCTCAAGCAATCTATCCAGCAGGAAGAGGCCCAGCTGGCTCATTGTGAACGTGAATTGAGCCGGTTGGATGCCGATGAAGAGACAGCCCAGTTACAAGAACAGCTGGCCAAAAACAGCGCTGCTTTAAAAGGATACTTTGTCAAGGAGGAAAAGCGGCGGGAGAGAGTTTACCAACAGATCCTCGGACAACTGGACCAGCAACAGCATGAATTAGAAGCTCAAAAATCTGCCCTGGAAACCGTTACAAATAAGCGTGAACAAAGGTTGACAGAAAAGGCTAAAGTAGACGGGCGCATAGAACAAACCCGGGAAGAGATGAGCCGGATTGCCCATTCTGTTCTGGACCGTCCTGATTCCGAGACGGTCGAAGAGGAATGGTCCAAGTGGGAGGCGGCTTACAGCCAACTTGATCAAGCGATAATCAACGACAAGGAGAAGTTGAAACAGTTAGAGCAGCAACAGAAGGATAAACGAACGGCCCAGCATTCGATAGACAGCCAGATCAGTGCCAGACGGGCCAGCCTGGCCAAACTGACGGAGCAAAAAGAGACGATTGAGGCTGAACATGACACCTTGCTGCACAAGGTGCAAGAAATGAAGCCGGAATGGCACCATTATGAGTCTCTCTATCTCAGACAGGCTTCCATTGTGAAGCAGCTTGACGAAAAGCTGGTCTATCTGCAGCAGGAACTGGAAGAGTTGCTGCGCCTGGAACGTCTGGCACTTCGATTTGTTGATGATTACAAGGAACGATCCCATTTTACCGCTGATCCGCTGTTAGCCGAACTGGTGGACAAGTGGGCGGACCAATTTACAGTGCTTGAAACCGGCACTGTCTATCTGCAACGGGCGGCCGGCACGATGAACATCACAGAAGAAGCGCTGTTGGCAAGGCACCCGCTGTGGCCGCTGACCGTGATCGTGTCGGATGCCGAGTATGAAAAAGCGAAGCACCGTTTTGAACAGCAGGCGGAAAAAATGACGCACCCGGTCTATGTGGTTACCGTTCAGGAAGCCCGGAGCTTGCTTCAGGAGGTGCCGGAGCCAGAACACCCTGTTCTGCCCCGCACCTGGTTACAAAACATCAACCAGGAGCAATTTGTTGCCTGGAAGGAACACCTGGAAACATCCGCCCGGCAGCAAGTGACTGAACGGAAACAGAAACAACAGGAGATCGCCGCATGGGAACAGCTGCGCCATGCGCTAAAGCGTTTTTATGAGCGCTATCCCCACGAGCAGTATCACCAGTTGTTGCAAGAGATTGACAGCACCCAGGAAGAAGTCCGGCATCTGGAACAGCAACGCTGCCAGCTGGAATGGGATCTGGAACAATTGGAAGCGGAGCTGCAGGCAACAAACAAACGGGTGGGTGAAGCACAGCAACAATTGCAGCACTTGGAACAGAAACTGAGCACAGGTCAGCTTTATTTCCACAAGAAAAAAGAAGTGGCCCGGCTCGAAGCCGAAGCCTGTGCCCTGGAACAAGAGATCAAGATACTGGACAGTGAACGGGAATGCCTGAAGCAAACCGTTGAACAGGGTGAACGGAACGCTCAGGAATTGCAACAGGCAGCCGCCCATGCCCAACGGGATATCACCGACTTGAGAAAGCAGCCTTTCTATACCGTTGTGTTTGGTGCAGAACCGCTCTATACAACAGAAAGTTACGAAGCGTTGAAACTGGAGCGTGAATCGCTCCTGGGACGGTTGAATCAAAAGCAAGAAAACCGCAGCTTGCTTGACTATAAAATGAAAACGGCTGCTGAAAAAATCAGGACTCTCCAAAAAGAATTAAACGATTTATACAAAGAAACAGAGGAGATTGACGAAGGGCTAACTTTTCCCCCAAATGGTTTAGCTGAGATGGACCGGTTGAGGCAAACAATCAAAACGTTGGAAAAAGAGCGGGATCAAGCCCAGAAAAAATGGGAAGCCAGTCACGCAGCGAAAATCAAGCAAGCAGAACAAGTGCGCATGAGAAAAGATGATTTCCGGGAGACATATCCGGATGATGAAATCACGGTTTTTTCGGCAAACCTGGCTCAAGTGGCTCAACAGTTGAAAAATGAAAAAGAACAGCTGGCCAAGGAGAAAAACTTCCTGGCCCAACAGCGGGACACGTTGACTCGCAGGTTGAGCCAGATCAACGACAGTTATACGCTACTGGACAAAAAACATGAAGCGTTTCATTATTTGGCTGACGACATTCAACCGGCCATCCTGACCGAAGAGGAGCAGCGAACTTTGCCCTACCAGCATAGCAATATGGTGAAGGAGATTATTCAACAGCTGGAAGTTTTGAAAAAGACAGTTGAACAACACCAAGGGCGCGTTCAGGCAGCCCGCCAGCGGTTTATGTATTTTTGTCATGGTCAGCTTAGGGATATTAAAATGAAAGAAAAGGCCCTGACCGGGATTCAGCATAAAGAGACATACGAGGAGATTGCCGAATGGGCCCAACTGATGAAGAAGCGCATCCGGCACGCTATCCGTTTGGCCGAAGATGACATGCGCGGCCATGATGAGCAAGTGCAGCAGTTCATCACCCACTTACATACCTATTTGCAAACCATCGCGGCGGAATTGCGTTACATCCCCAAAAAAACGCGCGTCAAAGTTGATGAGCAGTGGAAAGAGATCTATCTCTTCAAAATCCCCGAATGGAATGAGCAGGAGGGAAAAGAGGAATTGCGCAAACACATCGATTGGATTGTCAACCAGCTGGACAGCGACCAGTTCAAAGACGAAGCAGGGAAAGAAGATTTGGCCAAGGTGAAAAAACAGATCGCCAAATGGCTGCACCCCAAACAGTTATTGCGCATTGTCATGAAACAAAACGAAATGAAGGTGAGCTGCCGCAAAGTTTCCAATGATGGCAAAGTGAGCAACGCCCCCACCTCATGGGAGAAGTCCAACAAATGGTCAGGCGGTGAGAAATGGAGCAAAAATATGACCCTCTTTCTTGGCCTCCTAAACTACCTGGCCGAAAAGCGGCAGCACCTGACGCCAGGCAGCAAACGGCACCGAACGGTTATTGTGGACAACCCGTTTGGCAAAGCATCAAGCGATCATGTCCTAAACCCGGTCTTTTTCATTGCCGAACAGCTCGGCTTCCAGATTATTGCCCTCACCGCTCACGCTGAAGGGAAATATTTGCGGGACTACTTTCCGGTCATATACAGTTTGAAGTTGCGTCCGTCAGCTGCTGGAGACAGGCAGGTCATGACCAAAGAAAAAGAGATCCGTCATGCCTTTTTCCGAGACCATGATCCCCAGGCCTTATTAAGGCTGGGTGAAGTGGAACAGCTGTCGATGTTTTAAGGCTTTCATGATCGATAGAATGAGGGACAGTGAAAAGAAAGCAGGCACGGGATGTCCCGTGCCTGTTGCTGGGAAAAAAGATAAATATCATAGTCCTTTCTTTTTAACGATGTGAATGGGCTATGATATTTTTTTGATTAAATCTTCTCTCTGAGTCCATTTATTTACATAACTTAAGTCGTACATACCGTGTCGATGGCAAGGTTCGTCAAGAAACGCTCTGTAACTTGGGGAGGTTAGAACAATTGACTGAAGGCGGCTCTATCGATTCTCTTATCGAGGGGCTTGCCAAATTTTCAGAGCGCTACATTGACCGGATTCATGGCCAAGGCTCTTCTTCGAATATTTCCATCAAATGGACAAGGGAGTTTGGACCGGTGTACCTCTTCAAAAAAATATGGGAAAAACTTGGTCTCGCCCGTCTTCTGCGCAAACTAATGGATGATGCGGAAGTGGCATCACGGTATGACGAGGCTATCTTTGCCATGGTATTAAACAGGCTGATGGACCCTCACAGTAAATACCGTCTGTTCCGGAAATGGATCCAGACCATCCATGCCGAAGACCTGTCAGACATCCAGCTGCATCACTACTATCGTGCGCTCGATTTTTTGAGCGAACGGAATGAACAGATTGAAAGTCAACTGTACGGCCAGTTGACGGATTTGATGTCTCTGGATGTCATCTTGTATTCTATGACACTACCAGTACTTACTTTGAAGGGGAAGAAGCTGACGAAGAGATTGCCGGGTATGGTTATTCCAAGGATCATCGGGGTGACCGGAAACAGGTCGTTATTGGCCTTCTCATGACTAGGAAGGGGATCCCGATCGGGCACCAAGTGTTCCCAGGGAACATGCATGATACAAAGACTTTTGCCATGGTCATCGAGGAGATCCAAAAACGCTATCCGATCAATAAGGTGATCCTCGTTGGTGACAGAGGGATGGTGAGCGAGAAGAACCTTGACAGGATTAAGGAACTGGGAATGGAATACATCGTCGGCGTAAAGTTACGGAAGTCGAAAAAAGCGCAGCAACTGTTATCTATTCGTGGGCCATACAAAAAGGTTCGCCAGAACCTTAGGGTCAAATCCAAAAAGATTGATGGGGAGACGTATGTGCTTTGTTTCAATCCTGATGCGGAAGAACGTGACTGTCTTACTAGAACTAGTTCTTGATAAACTTCAGGCCAAATTGGATAAATTGGGACCTTCAGGTCTCGTAAAGAATCGGGCCTATTCAAAATTCCTGACAGTGGACAAGGCGTCGGCTAGGATTGATGAGGCTAAGGTTGCTGAGGATGCGAAGTTTGACGGCAAATATGCCATCCGGACAAATTCCGAACTGTCTGATGACGAGGTTGCACTTGCATACAAGGAACTATGGCGGGTTGAAGAGGCCTTCCGGAACCTGAAAAGCGGGCTGTGAGCGTCAAGTACAATTGAACAATTTTCGCTAAATAATTTTGAGCACCTAGTCATTTCCAAATATGGTTTTCCTGTATTTCAAACGATAACTGTCACCGGTGAGATGAATCACCTCGCTTTTATGGAGTAGCCGATCCAGAATGGCTGTGGTAATGGCCGGATCTCCTAATAACTCTCCCCAATCTTCCGGTCCTTTGTTGGAGGTGATAATCACAGATGATTGGCCATAGAGTTTGTTGATGAGTTGAAAGAAAAGATTGGCTTCATGCCGGTTGATGGCCATAAACATCAAATCATCAATGATGACAAGATCGGACTGAGTGATTCTTTTCAATTTTGTTTGGGCGCTTCTTGTTACTTCTTGGGTACGCAGCAACTGGATTAAATGATCCATGGTCACAAAGCTGACTTTGTACCCTTGCTGAACGGCTTCTACTCCTAAGCCAATGGCCAGGTGAGTTTTACCCACCCCTGGCGGGCCCAATAATGTCGAACTCATCGAGGGATTGGTGGACAGGAAAGTCTGCCCACTTGAGCCGTTTGGCCAATTGTTTTTCTTCCCGCTTGCGTATTTCGTATCCCAACAGTTTCGTCAGAAACTGTTGATAACTGAATCCATTTGTTTCAGCTTCCATCAGTTGCTCTTCAATCACTTCGGCGATGGAGGCCAGTTTGAGTGCTTTCAAGCTGTGTTTCAATTGCACTAAGCTTTCTGACATAGGCTCTCTCCCTCCAGGATACGAATGTAAACTTGTGGATCTCGAATTTCTGCTTTCACTTGCGAGTACGATTGATGTCCGAGCATGATGGGTTTGATCTCAGATTGATGTTCTTGCTGGTGTGCTTGTTGTTCCTTTGCTTGTTGCATAAAATGTTGCACTGCATCGCTGAAGGCTACTGCACTGTACAGTTGGTATGTCAGACAGTAGGCTAAAGCTTGTCCAATCACTCCAGAATGAGGGTTGGCTTTGTTCATGACTTCCTGTATCTTTTGCAATTGATCTCTCATATAACGCTGCTTCCGCTGATAGATTTCTTTCAAAAAGAGGGTGGCT
>NZ_JAUSUQ010000024.1 GCF_030814135.1 Caldalkalibacillus uzonensis
AAGCATTTGAGCAATATGTCAAATCTCAGGGAATCATACAGTCATTCAGCCGAAAGGGATGTCCTTATGACAATGCTTGTATCGAATCATTTCATGCCATCCTAAAGAAAGAGGAAGTCAACCATGTACAGTATCTCGACTTTCATTCGGCAAGCTTAGCCCTATTTCAATTCATACAAGGGTGGTATAACCGTAAAAGAATTCATAGCCGCCTGGGTTACAGAACACCTCAGGAAGTGGAAGATCTTTTGAAACATTCCGCTTAAAACTTAACTTTTTTGTGTCCAGGATATTGACTCAAATCCAGCTTTTTACTCCCCTGGCCTGGTACAGTAATTACAATGTTATTAACATCGGGTTTCGGAAAAAGTTTGGGGAGAATCCCTATTCTTTCATTAAAAACACGGTCAGAGTCAAAGTAAAGCCACTCTATAATATATGGGCGATACATTGATAAAATAATCTTCTGTGATGAGAAAGTTTGTTTCTCCCCTATAATCAATTTTTGTTTTAATCTACTACTCCATTTTACTTTATACGGTTCATTATGAATAAAATCATCAATATTTTTATCTGATATATCACCAGCATGATAAGTTTCTACAGCTTTGTTATACTCATCTATCATTGTACTAATATTTTCCTCGAGATCATCATGGGAATAGTTGTATACCCATGCGTCTCGATTAGTACTAACTCCAAGGCTATATTCATTAAAAATCACATCATGTCTCACAGCGTTCTTATCTTTGTTCCCCATGGAAGGGAATGTAGTAAATTGATCACTTCGCTGGTTTATCCAATCATACGATTTATTAGGTTTAATTTGCTCCCAATTCACACGACTTATGTCCTGATATTCTTTCAGTTTGGCCAGCTTTTCCTCTCTACTTAAATAATCACCAATATTATGATAGCAAATCGTAGCAGGCCCTCTATGATTTTTATCCTTTACAAGTATAAGTAAGGCTACACCTGAACGACTACCTTGTCCAAATATCTTACCACCTTCTTTACGCCATGCTTCACCTGATAGTCGTGCATTTCCACGCAAATTAAGTACATAAACTTTGCTAAATTCCTCAGCTAAATGTTTTCTTAATCCTGCAGTTAAATTACTGTCAATGAATCCATTGTTTGTTACAAAGGCAATAACACCTTTATCTTCAATACGATCTGTTGCAAGACGAATAGCACGAATATAGCTGTCATATAGTGCATTTTTTAAGGTTACTGTTGTATGAGCAGCATATGTTTTTTGTATTTTTTCATCTAGCTTTTCATATTTCAAATTTTGATTGTTCATCCCCTCCATTTCCTGACGAGAATACCAAGGAGGATTTGAAAGGATAACATTGATTTTAGCCTGCTTTTGTTGCCTTAAAGACTCTGTGTATCTTTCAGGGAACAGTTGATTATCTATTGTGTTTTCATCTTCCATGAGCTGGAAAGAATCGGTGAGTATAAGACCTCCAAAAGGCTTATGTTCTCCTGTTATTTCGTAATAAGTACTTTCTATGTTGGCTAGAGCGATGTAGTATGGCAATAGTAGTATTTCATTTCCCCATATTTCTTTATTATATTTTTCTTTTAGCTTTTCAGGGGGAATAAAGTGCATAAGCCGTGACAAAAACGTGCCTGTACCTGTAAACGGCTCTAAAATAACAACATCTTTATCTGCTAAGGAGCATGAAAATTCTTCCTGCAATACAACATCTACACTTTTGACTAGAAAGTCTACTAACTCAACAGGTGTATATACAATTCCTAAGCGATCAGAGGTTTTAGGAAAAGCTGTTTTGAAAAAGGTATCATAAAGGTTACTGAGAAACTCTTGTCTCTCTGCTTCCTTATCCATACCCCGGGCACGATTATATACACTGTGGTAGAAGCCTTGTAATGTCCCTGTTTCCTTTTCAATAAATTCCTTGAATAAATCAGTAATTCGGTCTAAAGCCTGAGAAACCGGATTATGGGAAAGAAAAGCATATTGTTCAAAGATAACATCAAAAATTGGTTTGGTAATAATATGCTGAACAAGCATGGCCAGGGCATCATCTTTAGTTACCATCGGATTAATTACGTCATGAAGTGAACGTAAAAAGTTGTCGAAAGTTGTTCTAGCTTGTTCACCTAGTTCACTGTCATGCTCCAATACTTGCTTAATATGTCTCTCTATTCTACTGGCCACTTCAGCCACATCTTTGGCCCATGTTTCAAAATACCGTCGATCTCCCACTCGTTCGACTATTCGTCCAATCAGCGCCCGGCGTAATTTCTCACCAAATAGATCCGCAGCAAGTTGTTGCCATCTTTCTTCTACGTCAATAATAATTTTGTCGTCATCATCACCAATATATTTTGTTGCTTTATTTGATTTTGTAGCTTTAAGCCAGACAGACCTTACCTCTGCATCCAAACGATCATCAATCGAACGTAAAGCTCCAAGTACTTCCCACACCGTTTTAAATTCTTCGTTCTTATCCAAAGCCTCTTCGGGGTCTTGTTCAGGATTAGCGAGAACTGGAATAATGACATAGCCATACTGTTTGCCTTCAGCTTTTCTCATGACACGACCCACAGCTTGAACAATATCCACGACTGAACGGCGGGGTCGCATAAATACTACCGCATCCAATGCAGGCACATCTATGCCTTCAGTTAGAACTTTGGCATTACTTAGTATGCGGGTAACTTTTGAATCAAAACTTTGTTTAAGCCATGCTATCTTTTGTTTACGCTCTGAAGCAGTCATGGAGCCATCAACATGAACAACTTCAAATGTCCGGCTGGTTACCTCATTGATCATGTCAGAGGCATATAATTCCACGGTATCTCTAAATTTTCTGGCAAACTGCCTGGACTCACTGATTTTACCTGTAAATACAACTGCTCGTTTTAACGGCTCTATTTTAGTGTTTTGAAGATAACCGTTCAGGGCACGCCAACACCCGATCATTTTTGCTGCTTCTGTTACTTCTGGTGAATCTTCTCGGTTCAGGTATTCCAGTAATTTCTCATGTACTTCCGTCTCATCAACGGTCAAAATGACCACTTTGTAATCCGAAAGTATCCCACGTTCTACAGCCTGACCAAAACCTAAACGATAAAACTCTTCCCCGTACACTTCTTTGTCATCCATAGAGTAGAAATCATATCCGCCTTCGTCTAATTTTTTCTTAACTCGGGGAATAAAGACTCGGGGCGTTGCTGTCATATATAGACGTTTTTTACCTTTAATTAAGTTGTTATCATGAACCATGTGATAATATGACGAATCATCAGGGTCTTGGGCTTTTACAACCCCAGTAGTACGGTGAGCCTCATCTGCAATAATCAAATCAAATTCTGGCAAGCCGTTTTTTTGTGCATCAGCGATAACTTGTGAAGAGTGATATGTAGAAACAACCACTGTCATATGGTTATCGTCTACAGATAAAACTCCTTCAATAAGTTCATCTGCGTTTGTGGTAGGTGGGTATGAAAGTATGCTTGTATCTCCTAGTTGGTCATCGTCTGTACGACCAACAGTGTGATCACTTGTCACGGCAAATATCCTTAAAGGTGTATCAGTATCTTCCATCCATGCTCTTATGGGCTGTTCCACCAAAGCAATCGAAGGAGCCATGAACAAGACCCTGCCGCCTGCTCCTACATAACGCTCTGAAAGTTTAAGTGCTGTAAATGTTTTTCCTGCCCCCGGAGGCATGATTAACTTACCCCGGTCAATTCTAGAAAACCCATCAATTACTGCATTAATAGCTTCCTGTTGGTATGGACGGAGGTCTTTTTTTACAAAAGACAAATCGTCCGCCAATTAAATGAATCCCAGTCAACAGCACTTTCTAGCATATCAGCTAGTGTTAAAACTTTTACAGGTTTATCCTGCTTTCGAATCAGTTTTTCTGCATTTGAGCCAAGCGGTGATGATGTTACAATCAGGCGATAAGAAAACTCTTTTCTTCCTGACAAAGCCAAAAATGTAGCTATATCATCAGCTCTTAAAGTTTCCTCATGGAATTTAATTTGAATTGCCCACAGTTTACCGGTATGCCTTTCTTCGGCAACCGCATCAATACCAGTATCACCTAATCCTCCTCTATCAGGCCAATCGCGCCAACGCCAAATTTCTGAATACAAATTTTGATAAACAGGAGCCTTGCGTAGATATGATAGTGCAAACCGTTCAAAAAGTTCACCTTTTTTCGTTGTCGACTCAAATTTTCTCCATTCGTCTAATTTGTCGATTATTTGTGTACTCATTTGTCTTTCACCACTTCCTCCATGATATTACATTAATCTTAAGGAATGGCAATCTTAAAGGATTGGATGGAACTACCTCTATTACTAATCCTAAGCTATTCTCTGCTTTTCTCTTTTGACTTTCCACTTCCCTATTAGCCACAGTACAATACCCATATATACCGCAATCAAATAAAAGGAGTCAAACTCGTTTCCTTTCATCCATTCAACAATAATTGTCCAAATAAAAACTATAAAACAGATAATGGATAAATTAACAAGCGTTGAGCCACGCACGTATACTTTTTTCATTCCATTCTTTCCTCTTGTGTAGTTTTATTTTCCTATTTCGACATATATCTATTCATTCCTTTTTATTTAAGAGGCTTTTGATCGAGTAGGAGGGGGTGACTAACCCCCGTCCCCTCACACCACCTAGCATGCGGGTCCGCACTAGGCGGTTCGCCAATCTTGACGAATGTCGAAATATCTCTGAGTTAAACTCTTAAGCCCTTGTGCAAGCCAATAGGCTTTGCCGAGGGCTTTGTGTAGTTGAGGAGTCTTTGTCGTTCGCCATGCTCCTTTACGAGTGTTTGCAATCTCAAACACTTCATGTTCTTTAAGTCCAAGTGCCCTTAGTTCGCGGATTCGGGTTCGGACTCGTTTCCATTGATGCCAACGGCATAACCTAAGCCTTCTCCTTATCCACTTTTCTAAACGCTTCAAAGGGCTTGGTGTCTCAATTAGAGCAAAGTATCCTATCCATCCCATTGTGTATTGGTTCAGCTTCTCTATTCGTTCTTCCATTGAAATGCTCCAGTTAGGGTTAGTCAGCTGGCGTATCTTGTTCTTAAAGCGTTGGATGGACTTCGAGGCTAGACGTATCCGGGCTTCGCGTTGCTTGGTGAAACTGAAGCCCAGAAACTTCCTTCTCCATGGTCGGTCGACAGCGCTTTTCTCCTCATTGACTTTGAGTTTTAACTTCTTCTCCAAGAACCTTTGAATACTTTGCTTCACTCGTTGCCCTGCACGCCTGCTGCGCACATAAATGTTACAGTCATCAGCGTAACGGCAGAAGCGCAACCCTCGCTTTTCAAGTTCCTTATCTAAGTCATCAAGGAGAATATTGGCCAATAGCGGGCTCAATGGACCTCCTTGCGGGGTCCCCTCCTCTGATCGGACTTTGACACCGTCCCACATGATCCCAGCTTTTAAATAGGCCCGTATCAGCTTCAGGACACGCTTGTCCTTCACCCGTCGTGCCACCCGGCTCATCAAAATGTCATGATTGACCCGGTCAAAGAATTTCTCCAGGTCAATGTCCACAACGTATCTATATCCCTCTTGGATATATCGTTGTGCTTGCCGGACTGCATCATGGGCCCGGCGCTGGGGTCGGAATCCATAGCTGTGGGACGAAAAGTGAGGGTTAAAGATTGCCGTGAGCTCTTGGAGAATGGCTTGTTGGATGAACCTGTCTATCACGGTGGGAATGCCTAACAACCTGACACCTCCGTCAGGTTTCGGGATTTCGACCCTTCGGACAGGTGCTGGCTGGTAGGTTCCCTCCAGCAGCTTTTGTTTAATTGCTGGCCAATGCTCCCGAATGTAATCTCGGAGGTGTTCAATTGAAACCCCGTTGATGCCGGGAGCTCCTTTGTTAGCCTCCACACGTTTGAGTGCTTTGGTTAAATTTGGCCGTGATAAAATGTTCTCCAACAAAGCCATCGAGATATTTCTCCTTTCGCGGGATGAGGTTCAGGTCTTGCCGGGCAATGCTCAGCCCTCATTCCAAGGCCCTCCGGGCTTCACCCATCCTTCCTTGGAAGAGTTCCGTCAGGAATTCTGCTTCAACGCACTGCATCTCGAAAGAGTCTGATTCATCCCTGAATTGACGTTCGGCCCTTCCCTTTTCAGGCGTCCCCTACTCAGGTACTATGACCTCTGCTGACTCCTGTACGTTCAGCAAAACCTTTCGGTTTTGGTTACCATCTTCAGATGGCGTACCGTACAGGCCTCCCCGGATAAGAGCACGTACTTTCCACTCATGTACCTGCCCAATATACTGCTACAGCCCTTGGCGGCTTAGGACTTCGTCTTGTTTGGCAGACTCATCCGACTGTAACAGCCTCAAATTGAGTTCGTGTACCTCAGGTCGAGTGTTTGCCTCCAGCTTCCTTCAGATTCCGCCTCACGGCGGACACCCTTGCTTTCAGCTAACGGTAGGCGCTCGCCAGCCCCCGTTCGGGACTTTCACCCTATAGTCACGCACCCATGCCGGGCGTACCAAAACAGTAAGGTAGGCTGATCAGCCTACCTTACTTATAAAGCCAAAGTTTCCTTTATAAATGGGGAACCCTTAGCCCCTTTTAAGGGGAGCTATTGCTGATCATGGATGCCCGGAAACTGTCTTGTGATACCATGTCCTGCCGCCACCAGTGCCGCCTGCCCAAGGCTGATGCCACCATCGTTAGGGGGAACCTCCCTGCCTATCCAGACGTGCATGGTACTATCAGCAAACAATGCCTTTAGATCAGCTAGCAAAAGGGAATTTTGAAACACTCCTCCGGACAATACAACAGTATCGATCCCGTAGGCCTCTCCTATAGCCAGGGCGCTTCTGTATATTCCTTCAGCGATGCTCCTGTGAAACGAACGGGCGATAGCCGCTACGTCCCGCCCCCTTAAACGATCTTCCACCATCACTTCTACGAGAGGACGATAGTCAAGTTCCTTTCCATTCCATGGGAAAGGATACACCCTTTCCAAAGGGGCAGAGCGTGCCAGATGCTCGAGCCAAATGGCTGCCTGGCCTTCAAATGAAATAGCCCCGGTAAAGCCCAAAAGGGCGGCCGCCGCATCGAACAGCCGGCCGACAGACGTGGTGGGAAAGGTACGGAATTGTTTTTCCACCAGCTTAAAGGCCGTAAAAAACCGTTCAGGAAGAGCCAGCCGCCTGCCAACATCCGTTGCCAATTCTGGCATGTCTGCAAAGAAACCAGCCAGTGCTTGCAGCGGTACCCTTGCCGCCGCATCGCCGCCGGGAAGCACGGCATAACGAAGATGCCCACACCGTTTTAAACCTTCCGCAAGGCTTCCAACAAACAGTTCGCCACCCCAGATTGCCCCGTCGTCACCAAAACCTGTACCATCAAATGCCACTCCGATGACCTGTTTGTCCAGAGCATTTCGTTCTGCCAACACAGATGCCACATGGGCGCGATGGTGCTGGATGCCAACATGCTTGTAGGTTTCCAACTCGCGGGCAAACTGGGCGGAGCGATATTCGGGATGGAGATCATAGGCGATGATCGTTTCCGCTAATGGGACTTCATACATCGCTAAAAGATCACTGACGGTCTGCTCAAACGCTGTATATGCTTCATATTGCGTCAGATCACCCAAATGCTGGCTCATAATCGCTTTTCCCTTGACAACTAACGTGACAGTGTTTTTCAAATCAGCCCCAACAGCAAGAATGGGCCGATCGCTGGGCAATTGAGCGACAGGGAGCGGAGTGTACCCCCTCGCCCGACGGAGTACGGTCGCTCCAAATGCACTCACACGAACAACGGAATCATCGACGCGGCGGGCAATGGGCCGCTCACCGATAAGCCACGCGTCAGCGAGCCCTTGCAAGTCTTCCAAAGCATCCCTGTCTTGATAGACGATGGGCTCACTGGAACAATTGGCGCTCGTCATCACCAGCACAGGAGGCGCCCCATAGTAAAACAACAAGTGATGAAGCGGCGTATACGGAAGCATCACGCCCAGGTCGATGTTGTCGGGGGTCACTCCCAAAAGCAACCGGCGTGCCCTGGCCAACACAATGGGACGAACTGTAGACGTAAGGAGTTCCTCTTCTTCAGGCGACAGATCAACCAGCGTCCGTGCCGTCGCAATGTCTTTGACCATCAAGGCAAACGGTTTTGCCCAACGGCCCTTCCGCTCTCTGAGCGTCCGCACCGTCTGGGTATTTTCAGCATCGCACGCCAAATGATACCCGCCAAGTCCTTTGATCGCCACAATGCGCCCTTCACAAAGAAGTTGGGTCGTCTTTTTGACGGCCTTTTCATCACCATGTATCCCGCCATCTTGCCACCGCAGGTAATAATGAGGCCCGCACTCGGCGCAAGCAATCGGTTGCGCATGAAATCGGCGGTCGCCGGGCTCCTGGTATTCTGCAGAACAGACTGGGCACATGGCCCACGTTTTCATCGTTGTGTAGGGACGGTCATACGGCAGTTGGTATATCACAGTATAGCGAGGCCCGCAATCCGTGCAATTGATATATGGATAGAGATAGCGGCGGTTTGCGGGATCGAACAGCTCGGCTAAACACGCTGAGCACACAGCCAAATCGGCAGGAATGTTCACCGTGGGCCGGTCATGGAGCCTGCTTTCCCGAATCTGAAAATCAGTCACCCCTTCCACGGCAGCATCCTCCCATTCCAGATTGGTCACTTGCGCCATCAGCGGGGGACGTTCCGTGATTGCCTGGAGAAAACCTTCAACAGCGCCTGTGTCTCCTTCCACATGGATCTCCACACCGCTTTCCCCATTGCATACCCATCCGCTGAGACACCATTGTTTGGCCAAACGGAAGATATAGGGACGGAATCCAACCCCTTGAACCACGCCGCGGACGTGAATGCGTCGTGCTGTTTTCATAACGAACACCTGCCTTATGACGATGCATTTGGCATGGAAGAGGAGGGTGCGGCAATGCAGCCACGGCCTGAAACTCCGATTTGAATGACCCTCTGGCCTTCCACCAGAACAGGGACGGTACGCCCTCCCGTCAAAGCAATGAGCCGTTTGAACGCTTCCTCGTCTTCTTCCACATCATATTCCACAAACTCCTTCCCGTCCCAGAGCAAAGATTCCCGCAGTTCCCCCGTGTAAGGGCACCCTTTTGCACCATAAAGTTCGAGCATCGTAATTCAGCACCTCCAGGCCTTCAAGGATGATGCAGTAAATTTCCCTTGTGTTTCGTTAACAAATACGGGGCAACGGGTCGCCGGTAAGCATATCGATGACCCGGTTTCCTCCGTACTGGGACCGCGCCAAGACGACTCTTTCCGGCTTTTCCTGAATTTCTCCGATACGCTGTGCGTTCTCCCCGCCTGGTGTGCGCCTGAGAGCTTCTAAGGCAATGTCGGCGTATTCTGGCGAAACGATGGCCAGAAATTGTCCTTCGTTGGCAATGTAAAGAGGATCCAAGCCTAAAATTTCACAGGCACCTCGCACAGCAGGGCGCACAGGAATGGCTTCCTCATCCAGCACAACAGCAACCCTGGCGTCTCTTGACAATTCGTTTAACGCTGTAGCCAACCCGCCCCGCGTCGGATCACGCAGCCATTTCAGTCCTGGTGCCGCAGCTTCGATAAGAGTGGCAACGAATGGCCATAGAGGGCGCGTATCCGAATTAAGCTCTGCTTCTAGTTCCAACTCCCCCCTGGCCAAAAGCACGGTGATCCCATGATCGCCAATGGGGCCAGAAAGAATGACTTGATCACCAGGGCGAACGTTTTTAGCTGAAAGACAGACACGTGGATCAGTAAGACCGATGCCGGCAGTGGTAATGAACAGCCCGTCTGCTTTACCGTGTTCCACTACCTTCGTATCACCACCCACTACGGATACACCGGCACGTTGCGCTGCCTGGCTCATGGCCTCCACTTCCCGTTCCAATTCAGATGTAGCCAAACCCGCTTCTAATATGATCGTGTTCACTAACGCCAGCGGCTTTGCCCCAGCCATGGCCAAATCGTTTACCGTCCCATTGATGGCAAGTTCCCCGATGGACCCGCCTGGGAAAATAAGCGGCTTGACAACAAAGCTGTCTGCTGTAAAAGCCAAACGCTGCCCTTCCCTGTCAGTAACGACGTACGCTGCATCATTCATCTCCGTTAGTTTGTTGTTTTCCAGGTAAGGGACCAAAAGCCCCTCGATGAGCCGACGGCTAGCTTTCCCGCCAGCGCCATGGGCCAATTCAATCTGGGGATCTGTAAAACGCACCTTGGTGGTCTTCATCCCATATCCCTCCTTTACCTCTGGCTGTACATGCTTGAAACAAACGTATCCTTATCCTAACAATTCGGGCAGAATAGTCCAGAGCATAAAACCACCAAAGCATAAGCTGGCTAAACCTGCGAATGTGCGAATGCTCGCGTGGACTGCGACACGCTTTGAAGCCACCGTAAGAGCCGGTGCAGCGATGAACAACGTCATGGCAAACATCCCAAGGATCGTGCCCAGGCCGAAAATCAGGAGCCAAAGCATCGCCATCTCCAGGCTTACTGATGCCTGCATGGCCAGCACAGCGACAGCACCGCTTCCCGCAAGACCGTGCACCAGGCCGAACCCGAAGGTGATCCATTGACGTCGCTCCAACTTCTCGGACGGGTGGCTATGGCCGGGACGATGAAAATGTCCATGAACCGTTTCATTGTGGGAATGAACATCAAAATGGACACGCTCTTTGAACACACGCCAGAGCGTAACCACTCCCAGATACACAAGAAGAAAACCGACCCCTGCGTCGACAATATCTTCGAATTGAGGAGCCATTTCCAATTGAAAGATTAATATTGGGAGCCCGACGAGGGCGATGGGAATGATATGACCGACCCCCCAAATGAAGCCAAGCCAGGCGGCAGGCCAAAGTCGCTTCTCCTCAGAAACCAAGGTAGAAACGGCCACAAGGTGATCGGGATCTAATGAATGACGCATACCAAGGAAAAGGGCAACTCCCAGCAATACCAGCAAATCCATTGACACATCTCCTTTCTTGTTTGGACTATTCGTCCATGGCTTGACGCAAGTGGACATGATGGTAATATGCCGCACACGCCCCTTCGGACGACACCATGAGTGCACCCACAGGATGTTCAGGAGTGCATTCCTTACCAAACAGTTTGCATTGATGCGGTTTTAACGCTCCTTTTAACACTTCACCGCATTGAGCCGCTTTCGGATCGGTCATACACGCGCCTTCTACCTGAAAGCGAACTTCCGCATCCCATTGTGCGAATTCGGGTCGTAGTTTCAACGCCGACTGGGAGATGATTCCGAGGCCGCGCCATTCGAAGAAAGGCCGGACTTCAAAGACTTCGTTCATCGCTTTAAGAGCAGGGATGTTCCCTTCCGAAGGGACAACGCGGATGTACTGATTTTCAACTTCCGAACGGCCTTCCCTCATTTGTTTGACCAGTATAAGGATGGATTGCAATAAATCCAGGGGCTCAAACCCGGAGATGACCACAGGTCTTCCGTAATCTTTGGCGATAAATTCATATGGACGTGTGCCGATCACCGTAGAGACATGGCCAGGCCCAATAAATCCGTCGATACGCATTTCTGGAGAGTCCAGAATCGCGCGAATCGCCGGAATGATAAGAACGTGATTGGAATACACAAAAAAATTTTGCACGTTCAAGTCACGGGCGCGCAAGATCGTCAGCGCCGTCGACGGAGCCGTCGTCTCAAAGCCGATGGCGAACAGCACCACCTGCCGGTCGGGATTATCGATGGCGATCTTTAATGCGTCCAAGGGGGAGTAAATCATCCGTATATCTGCCCCCTTGGACTTAAGTTCCAAGGGGGTTCCCTTACGCCCCGGTACCCGCATCACATCACCGAAAGCGGTAAAAATCACATCCGGCTGTTGGGCGATCGTCAACCCTTCGTCCATGCGCCCCGTGGGAAGGACACAAACTGGACAACCCGGCCCATGGACGAGCTCAATGTTTTCCGGCAGCAAGTTCTGCAGTCCGAATCGAAAGATAGAAAATGTATGTCCGCCGCAAACTTCCATAAAACGGTAGTTGTCATTGGGATCTACGAGACGATGAATCTCTGCCGAAATCTTGTGGATCAATTCCGGGTCGCGAAACTCGTCAACATATTTCATTGTCGTCATGTTTGCACCTCCAATGCTCGCCCCAAAGCCACGCCCATATGAACAAGAAGGATTTCCCCTTTTTTGATGTCGGGAACGAAGTCAATGGCAACGTTCGTGCGTACTCCTGAACGGTCCTCTACCACTGCTTCATTGTCATGAATTTCGATGACTTTTACCGGAACCGCCACATCGGCGCATGTTGAACAGCCATGATTTGACAACTTATTTCTGCCAAATGAGTTCAGATTGACTTTCTTAGTCATCCTCTCATCCTTCTTTCATTTTGTCATTTGAGGACTTGACCGATGAAGATTTCACGTTCATTTTTTCATCAAATTGATAGCCCATCACTTCCTCCATGGCCTCGTCCGCTTCACCTAACATGCTTAGCAGTCTCAATTGTTCAACCGCTTGTTCCTCGCTTATCTTGCTCATGGCAAATCCGACGTGGATGAGTACCCAATCGCCAAGATGGGCTCCTTCATTTTTCAGCAGACCAATGTTAATCTTCCGTCTCACGCCGGAGACATCGACCATGGCATAGTGTTGATCCTCGTCTAGCAGCTCCACAATTTGGCCAGGTATCGCCAAGCACATGGACACGTTCCTCCTCTTCTCCGTCATTAAAAACGTGTTTACTCAAATTCGAGGCGCCACACAATGACGCGGTTGTTCCCCGAATCGGCGATCGCCAATCTATTCTTATGAAACCAAATGCCATAAGGCCAGCATAAAGTGTCCCATGCCACCTTTTGCCAACGGTTTTCTCCCGCCCCATCAAAGTCTTGTTGGCCTATGACGCAGGATGCGGGATGATACGCCCCTTTGCGTGGTAACTCTGTATAAAGTAGGACGCGATTGTTGGCCGTATCAGCCACCGCGAGCAAGCCGCCGCTTAAGGAGATGCCGTATGGAAAGCGCA
Organism: Caldalkalibacillus uzonensis; assembly: GCF_030814135.1. Lineage (NCBI taxonomy): Bacteria > Bacillati > Bacillota > Bacilli > Caryophanales > Bacillaceae > Caldalkalibacillus > Caldalkalibacillus uzonensis. Next base: position 13,071 of record NZ_JAUSUQ010000024.1, read on the forward strand.
ACCGCCGTGGCCCCTGGGGAACGTGGGGTAATTCAAACGATTCCGTGAAGTTTTTTTGCCCGAGTACCAAATCGGCGGGACGGTCCATATCTGGAGGAGGCGTATAGCCGAGAACGCGATGATTGCCTGCATCGGCGACAAATAATGTCCTTTCATCACCGGCAAGGGCATGTGGCCAACGAAACGTGTCCACACCCACACCCTTCCCCCGGTTTTCGCCGTTGACGTAACCATGAGGTTGACCCAGAATGAGATCAGGTACTTGACCGTCTTCCGGGATGCCTTTCCAGCCCAGAATCCTGCGGTTGCCCGTGTCTGCCACATAAAACCAGCCATTGACGTAAGCAAAGCCGTAAGGCCAATAAAATCCCGTCGGGCAGACCTTCCCTCCTCGATTGGGGTCGATGTGTTGCATGTCAGGTTGACCCAGGACATGATCGGGCGGCTGGTTGCTTTTTTCCGGCAACGTATCCCAAATCAACAGACGGTGATGCCATGCGTCGGCAACAAACAAACGTCCTTCAATCACCGCTACGCCAGTTGGGAGATGAAACATGTTGGGACCCTCAGATTCAAAATCGGCCTGTCCCAAAACAACGTCCGCCGGGGCATGATCGTTCTCTGACCACCCGTACCAAATGAGCAGGCGATGATTGCCACTGTCGGCCACCACGACGACGTCATCGTCCATATATACCCCCCTCGGGGCGTATAGATTGATCCGGTTTGGCCATGCCGGTGGCAATGTGAGACCTCCGGGAGCGGGTCCCCCCAACCACCGTTCGGGATAAGCGGTCAGTTTAACCGTACCCATACCCATTGGTCCTTCACTTGTACCGGAAACGGTTCTAACTGAACGTGGGGGGCCGTCAGACATTCCCCGGTTGATAAGTCGAAACGGAAGCCGTGCCACGGACAGGTAATGGCTCCACCGTCGACCATTCCCCCGTCAAGGGGCATGCCCATATGGGGACACTGGTTGCGATAGGCCATCACCTTTCCATCGATGCGCACCAATAAGATGTCGTGCGCCTGATGGGTAAAACGGACCGCCCTTCCTTCTTCCAGGTCCGAGACTGACGGACCTTTCACCCAGCCACTTTGTTCCAGGTTATCCGCTTCGTCGATAACATGCAACGGCATGTAACCGGAAGCAACTTCGTCTTCCGCCATGAGCACATCTTCAATTTCTGGCACACGCGTTTTGACCGCTTCCTCGACCGCTGTTTTCAACGTCACAGCAGATAAAGAACAACCGGAGCAAGCACCTTGAAGGCGGACATAGGCCGTATGACCTTCAACTTTAACCAATTCTACATCGCCACCGTGCGAGCGCAAATAGGGGCGCACTTCTTCGAGCACTGCTGCGACACGTGTAAACAAGTCTTGTTTGATGATGCCGTGCATCGAAAGCAGTGCATAGACGGCAGGATCTCCCACCGCTTTAAGCAGCAGCTCTTTGCCCTCTTCTGTTTCACGAATCGTACGGATGAGCTTCCTGAGAGCATGTTCATGAAAGGCTTCGATGGCCTTTTTTAACTCCATCGCCTTCCTGCAAGCATCCTCCGGCAGCTCTTTAACTGATTCCAAAACCCGATCCACATGTTCCGCCAAAGCGTGAAAATCCTCCTGCTGGACCTTCATCGTCAATCACCCCCAAACGCCAGCGACTGTTCGAGCGCTTCTTCCGTTTTTTGCAACAACAAGGCGGCAAAGGTTTGTTTTGCCATCGCTTGCAATACCTCCCCGACGGTGGTGTGTTCAAAAATGGAGGAAGGAACGGTTAGATTCTGCTTGGCCAACGCTTGTAGAATCAAGCAAGCCCCAGCCGGGTTATCCAGGAGAGCCTCACGAAAAAATGCGTCCACGAATTCATTTAGCCATACACCGTCACCTTGCGGATTGGTACGGAGCCGAATCAATGCGTTTTGTATGCCTTCATTGCGCTGAACGATACGTTCACTAAATCGGTCAACGGCCATGGCCAACAGAAAGTTGAAGTATTGTTGCTCATGAAGATTCATGGTCCACTCTCCCTCTTTCTTCCTTCGATTGCATTATAATGTTATAGATGCCTCCGCTCATTCTTTTGTCACCTTTTGTTTCCGGGCTATTTCAGCTAATATTTCCTCTACGGCCTCTGCGGCATCTTGTTCCCCTTGCGAACGGAAAATGCGACTGGCCTCTTCTAAGCGAGGTACCGCCCGGGAAAACGCGCCTAAATGAGCCAGAGCATTTCCTTGATTGGCTAAAACACGGGCATATCCCAAAAGATCGTCCTCAGGGCGGCGTACGGCAAGTACGTCTTCATAAAGTGCCACGGCTTCCCAAAGATTTTCTTCCGGATGGGATGTTTTCACATGTTGTAATGCGTTGGCCAGATTGACGGTTGCGCTCGCCCAAAGCTCTGGATGTGTCTCCTTTTGAAAAATGTGCAAAGCCTCCCTGAGCGATTGAATGGCCACCGCAGTCCGCAAATGGGAGCCTCGATCAATTGCCGGCATGGAAAGATAAGCCAAAGCCAAATTCATATGAACCATGGCATAGCTTTCAGGATGGGTCTCTTTGCGATACACTTTCAGCGCCTCGTGGTAACACTTAACCGCTTCCAAGAGGAGCTCTTTCCGTCCCTCGGCACCGGTTTGATAAGCCGTTCCCAACTGAAACCAAAGCTCTGCCCGGGCTTCTTGAAATGAAGATGTTTCTAAGAGGTCAAGAGCGTGACGATACCCCTCAACCGTATCCTGGACGTGACCGTCAAGCATCTGTTTCGTCGCCGCCCATTCAGCATAGAGTCTGGAGGAAAATACGGGAGAGACATCCCTGACAGATTTTGCTGCCTCCAAAAGGAGCTCAAGCCCGGTTGACCAATCTTTTTTCTGAAAGGCACCGTATGCCTGAGTGGCTAATAAAAACGCCCGGACTTCCCCAGTGGTGTCGTCATGCGGAGGGGGCGTATCGCGAAGACCGTAACGCCAGGCCACCGCATCCAGGAGAAGCGAAAGGTCTCCAGTCATTCTTTCCTTGGCCAAAGCATATATGTGGGCCTGTGGATCCAGAATAAAACGGTTAAATATACCTTCCGGGCCTTGCGGTAATAACGATAAGACAACTTGCTCGCTTTGACCCTCAATGGCCGCAGCGAAAAAACGCCACTCATCCGGCCAAATGTCGGGAAGATCCCCACGGAGGAGAAGTGACAACAGATTGTTTCCTTCTGGAACAGACGGCAGAAGCAAAAACCCTGCCGTTCCTGGAAAAACACCGATCGGTTGCGGCCGCAGCACGTTTTCCCCCTCCTTTTCCTTAGAAAGCAAACCATGCCTAAAGTTGTGCCGTGGAACTTGAATGCATAAGGGGGATCCTTAGCGCCCCGAGCGTATCATCCCACACAGCGTCACGTAACCCCGGCGGCACACCATCGGGCAATAGTTCTTGCACAAACACGCTACGGTCACCGCGCAAATTGCGCTGTTTTAACAATAAACCCCCTGCTCCTGAATGACTTACCGGCATAAGCCACAATTCTTCACCGCGCAGTAAAGCGATAGCGGTTCCCGTAGGGAACCGCACCGCTTCTTCAGCGGGAATATGGAGATAACCCGTTGAGGTAAGTTCAATCTTCATTTCCTTTCCCTCCCAAGCGTTGGAGCAACGCCTTGGCTAAACGCTCCATGGCCGATTCCACCGTGGGAGACAAGCCAAATCCGTGCGACAAGTTTTCAGCTTCGATGAGGAAAACCGTCACTTTCTTTGGAAAGCGGTCTTTCAATAACCAACGTCCCATGGCGATGGCGTGATCCCAACGAAAATCGTGAAGGTTGAGAGATTTTAAAGGAGGTGTTTCCACTTCCTCACCAGGGAGTTCAAAAATCGTACCCGGTTCGGCACCTGTCTTACAAGCGTCTACGAGAATGAGCTCCTCTGCATCCCCGATTTGAAAGGCAACATCCATACCTGCGGTTCCACCATCTGCCAAACGTACACCTGGGGGAACGCCAAGTTCCCACAATTTGCGGATCAGCATGGGACCCGCTCCATCATCGCTGCGGAGCAAATTGCCGCATCCAATAATGACGGTCACTTGGATTCCCCCTTCTGCGAACGTAACCTGTTCAATAAGCGATCCGCCATTGTAAATTATAACGTCACCGTCCCTTAGATCTTTATAACCTCGTATTTTGCCAATTCTTTATGTGTCTTAACATCGTAAGCATGAACGGTGCAAACGAGACACGAATCGTAGCTTTGCGCAATGTGAGCCAGTTCGACCGGGTCTTCGGGATTTTTGACGGGTGTGCCAATCATCGCCGTTTCAATGGGACCACGCTGACCGTGACGATCCCGCGGCCCAATATTCCACGCTGTCGGCGTTACGACTTGATAATTTTCAATTTTTCCGTCTTTAATTTGAATCCAGTCGGCCAAGGATCCACGGGCTGCTTCAGTGGCACCAAAGCCGCGCCCTTCAGGAAGTTCTTGGGGCTTAACATAAAATTTTTCATTTAAATCAATCTGGTTAAGCCATTCCTTCATACGCAGGTAGTACTTCGCAGCTTCGTGCAAGCGTGCCAGCACACGCACCATCACACTCGGTCCGATTTCCTTGATGATATTTAAAAAGAGAGGATCGTCATCTTGCCATTCTTCCGCACCTGGACGCCCGGCGATCACTTGACGGGCCAGTGGTCCAACCTCCAGCGGAATCTCTCCTACACCCGGAAGGTCGTACCGGGGCGCCTTGGCCCACGTATACTTCCCTTCTTTTTTCCCGTCAGCGGGATCAATGGGATCGGTCACGCCTTCAAACGGGTGGAAAGAGCCGCCGCCTCGGTAGAAAGAGTTTGTGTGGTCTTCCCGCACGCGGGCTTGGTCAAAATCGTGATAGTCCTTACCGTCATATACCCCGGCTCGGGCAATCAACGCTGCATTCCGCCCCTCAATGGTCGGATAGCGATACTTTTGCGGATGGAAGAAATTCCCCATTGCCAGATAACGGCCCGGACCTGCTCCATATTTGTCCAAGCCGATCTCCATACTGTAACGAATGAATAAACCTAGGTCGGAATCGCGATGCTCCGGTTTTTCATCGAGCCACTCAAGGACGTCTGACCAGGTCTTGTTTTCAAGCCAGCGTTCAACCGAACACCCGAGAAGGATCTTTTCCAACCAAGTTTCACGATAATATTCCAATATCGAAATGGATCGGGTAATGTCGGAAAGCGTTGGCGCACTTACGACACCCCCCGGAACCATGAAGCTGGAATGGGGCCACTGTCCCCCGAAGATGGCGTAAATTTCCACCGGTTTGGCGGAAACAACGACACCGATCTCATAATGTTCGCCTTCAAACGGCGCCCAACGGCGAACAACTTCGTCGTACATTTTGGAGGAAGCATAATTTTGATGGGTCAGACCAATAGCAAACAAGGCATAGAACCAGCGGGGAATACTTTGGATCGTTTCGGCAGCCTGGGCAAGGTTGCGAATAAGCGTAGCGTTGGGCGGAACTTCCGTGCTCCAGGCTGTGTCTAAAGCATAGACCGACTTGGTAAGATGGCTGCCGCCGCAAATGCCGCAAATCCGCGGGGTAACAATCAGACCAGCCTGCGGATCTTTTCCTTTTAAAATCAGTTCAAAGCCGCGGAACATGGTGGCTTCCGTCCAGGCATCAACGACCACTCCATCTTCTACAGCCACTCTGACATCCAAGTCACCTTCCACGCGCCCCAGTGAATGGACTTTTAATTCCATTTTATTGCTTGTCATCATATTTCCTGACTCAGTCATACCCCTAACCCCTCCTTTTTAAATGATTTTCCTCAAAAGATACATTAAGGGGTATTTTCGTTGAAACCCATTATGTTTATGGCACAAACATGTCTTCCTTCGCCCATTTCGGTGCGACCGCCCGAGCCATTGCCGCATGGACGGAGTAGCTTAACGGGTCGCTGCCTTGAGGCACTTCTTTTGGAATCGAGCCGAGAACCTTTTGTGTCTTGAACACTGTACCCGGTGCCAAGTCAAAAAAGGGAAACTGAGGCTCCGTACAACCAATGCAAGGCATCCCAGCCCGGGTTTTGGACGATTGACGGTTCCAGAGAATCCTGTTACAGGGCGAATGGGTCATCGGGCCTCGGCAACCTTGTTCGTAGAAGAGGCAACCTTTCCGTGTACCTTGTCCAAATTCCTCAACCGGTTCTTTCCACTCAAAATATTGCACACGCGTACAACCGGTTTGGGTAAACGTCTTGAAGAATGTTTGCGGCCGTTGCAATTCATCTAACAGTACGTCTTCTGCGCGGCCAGTGGCAACAGCGACGAGAATCTGTGTGACCCAGTCGGGATGAGCCGGACAACCGGGAATATTAATCACGGGCAATCCCGCTTTGGAACGGAAATCGGATCCGAGAAACCCGCCCCGTTCCCCCTTCAAGTATTGCAGGCCAATGGATTCAGTGGGATTTGGCTTCGTCGCCGGTATCCCGCCCCAACATGCACAGTCACCAACAGCCACGACGTACTGGGCTTTGTGGGCAAAGTTCCATATCCACTCTTTTTTCGGGCGATCCATGAGCATATCGTAATGCCCTGTTCCGTTCGGCCCCTGAATGACCGTCCCTTCAACCACCAAGATATCCAAGGGGATTTCATCACTAAGGATTTGATCGAATAAATGGCGCACTTGGTCGCCAAATTCCATAGCCAAAGAATGATGATAAAGGATGTTGATACCAAAATCACTGACTAAATCAACCACGGTCGGCTCCTCAGCATTTAAAAACGATTGGGTGTTTCCATTGCATGCGCCGCCATGTATCCACAGAAGATTCGCCACTTTTTCCACCTCCAAATGAGCGAGCTTACTGAACCACAAGATTGGCAACTCAGTTTTTCATATTGATGTCCGGTTACAAACAACCTGCTGCTTTTTCAAAAGCTGCTTTGCCAGCCTCCAAATGGGCTATCCACTCCTCAATCCCTTCTCCCGTGCGCACAGAAACTTCAAAAATGGGGATGCCTGGTCTAACTTCGTTCAACGCTTCATAGAAGCACTCCCGCTGAAAACCCACCGCTTCGGCCAAGTCAATCTTGGTAATAACCGCTGTATCGGCGCTGTTAACGATGGTAGGATATTTCACAGGCTTGTCTTCCCCCTCTGTCACAGAAAAGAGAACAACACGCTGATTTTCTCCTAGATCGTAACTTGCTGGACAAACGAGATTGCCAACATTTTCAATAAAGAGAAAATCAATAGCTTCTAAGTCCCACCCTTCCAAGTTTCTTTTAACCATTTCCGCATCAAGGTGACAAACGGTGCCAGTAGTAATTTGACGGACTTGCGCTCCGCTTAGGCGTAGACGTTCAGCATCGTTTTCTGTTGCCAAATCACCGACCAATGCTGCCACACCATACCGTTCGCCAAGGCGCGTCAACATTTCTGTCAAAAGCGTTGTTTTTCCCGCTCCCGGGCTTGAGACTAAATTGATAACATAGACACCGGCTTCCTGAAACCCCTTTCTCAACTCCCGCGCAAGAACATCGTTTTTCTTAAGAATGTTCTGTCTAATTTCAACGATCCGGGGGTTTAACGTCACTTCCTGCATCTTCTTCGCCTCCTTCCAAGGCATATAATTCCATTTCGCGCCCCTCAAGCACTTGACCTGTTCTCCTCTTGCATACGGGACAGCGCATCGGAAACGGTTCAGGCAAAATATGCGCTTGTTTACAATCAGGACAGAATACTTTTACCGGAATATCCTCAATCACAAGCCTTGCTCCTTCAAGGGGCGTCCCTTGAACCACAACGTCAAAAGAAAATTCCAGGGCCTCTTTCACCACACCTGATAAAACGCCAAGTTTTAGGTAAAGCGTTTTCACCCGTTTCGTCCCTGTCTTTTCAGCTGCTTCGATGGCTAATTCTACCAAGCTGTGGGCTATGGACAGTTCATGCATCGCTAAGCTCCCTCGATAAATGCTGTGCGAAATGAAGAACAAAATTGAGTGCCGGTTGTAGTTCTGGATCACTCAATGCCCGCATGAGTCCCAGGATGCCCACTCGTTTTGTTCCCGTCTGCTCTGTTTCTGTAGAGGCTTGAATCATCGCACGCGACACTTTTCCGACTATCTGCACCGCACGCACATCAAGGACATCAGATTTAAATAATTCTTGAACTTGAGGTGAATCGAGAAACTCCTGCAAGTGACTTATGGCGGCATAAGCTTGCTCAAAACGTGTCACGTATTCGGGCTTGGACAAACTTTGCCGTAAGAGAACAACCAGATCGTTGATCGAATCAGCGATTTCAGGACCGCGGCGCAGAAAATTTTCTAACATGTCCAACAGAAACGTCACCTGCTCCAGCTTATCGAGCAAGCGAATCAATTGCTCGATTGTGTGCGGGTCCGAAAGTTTCTCTACCAAGACTTGATCGGTCGCCCTCTCTACCACCGTTCCCTTGCCCATTTCTGCCATTCTGACCCCTCCTTTCATGGTAAACGTAGCAGAAAAAATCATCCTTTTGGTCCGTTACCACTCTCCTTCTCTTACGTTTTTATTCGCATGTTCCACTAAACGCCATCCTAATAACCTACAAATCATACACTTCTGAAAAATAAACTTAATTATAAATTATATCTAAATTGTACCTTGTTCGATTTTATCCGTCAATCAATCTTCCCATTTCACCTTGTTAGACGTAATCGAGTAGGAGGGGGTGACTAACCCCCGTCCCCTCACACCACCTAGCATGCGGGTCCGCACTAGGCGGTTCGCCAATCTTGACGAATGTCGAAATATCTCTGAGTTAAACTCTTAAGCCCTTGTGCAAGCCAATAGGCTTTGCCGAGGGCTTTGTGTAGTTGAGGAGTCTTTGTCGTTCGCCATGCTCCTTTACGAGTGTTTGCAATCTCAAACACTTCATGTTCTTTAAGTCCAAGTGCCCTTAGTTCGCGGATTCGGGTTCGGACTCGTTTCCATTGATGCCAACGGCATAACCTAAGCCTTCTCCTTATCCACTTTTCTAAACGCTTCAAAGGGCTTGGTGTCTCAATTAGAGCAAAGTATCCTATCCATCCCATTGTGTATTGATTCAGCTTCTCTATTCGTTCTTCCATTGAAATGCTCCAGTTAGGGTTGGTCAGCTGGCGTATCTTGTTCTTAAAGCGTTGGATGGACTTCGAGGCTAGACGTATCCGGGCTTCGCGTTGCTTGGTGAAACTGAAGCCCAGAAACTTCCTTCTCCATGGTCGGTCGACAGCGCTTTTCTCCTCATTGACTTTGAGTTTTAACTTCTTCTCCAAGAACCTTTGAATACTTTGCTTCACTCGTTGCCCTGCACGCCTGCTGCGCACATAAATGTTACAGTCATCAGCGTAACGGCAGAAGCGCAACCCTCGCTTTTCAAGTTCCTTATCTAAGTCATCAAGGAGAATATTGGCCAATAGCGGGCTCAATGGACCTCCTTGCGGGGTCCCCTCCTCTGATCGGACTTTGATACCGCCCCACATGATCCCAGCTTTTAAATAGGCCCGTATCAGCTTCAGGACACGCTTGTCCTTCACCCGTCGTGCCACCCGGCTCATCAAAATATCGTGATTAACCCGGTCAAAGAATTTCTCCAGGTCAATGTCCACAACGTATCTATATCCCTCTTGGATATATATCGTTGTGCTTGCCGGCATCATGGGGCCGGAGCTGGGGTCGGAATCCATAACTGTGGGGCGAAAAGTGAGTGACAAAGATTGCCGTGAGCTCTTGGAGAATGGCTTGTTGGATGAACCTGTGTATCACGGTAGGAATGCCTAACAACCTGACACCGTTGCCGGGCAATGCTCAGCCCTCATTCCAAGGCCCTCCGGGCTTCACCCATCCTTCCTTGGAAGAGTTTCGTCAGGAATTTTGCTTCAACGCACTGCATCTCGAAAGAGTCTGATTCATCCCGAATTGACGTTCGGCCCTTCCCTTTTTCAGGCGTCCCCTACTCAGGTACTATGGCCTCTGCTGACTCCTGTACATTCAGCAAAACCTTTCGGTTTTGGCTACCATCTTCAGATGGCGTACAGTACAGGCCTCCCCGGATAAGATTTAAATTCTTAGCAATTATTTTCCTTTCGTTTATCAACGACTTTACCAGTTTGTTTATCAATATCAACAAAAATATAACGGCAACCATCTTTTTCATCTATAAGCTTAACTGTAAAATAATCTCCTTGGTCTATAACCTTGCTAGGTGATGACGTACAATATTTTGTGTAAGCACTTGAAAAAATAAAAATAGGTAGGGTATCCTCGGAATTGGCGACATTCCATAAAAGAAAGGAGTACCC
>NZ_JAUSUQ010000025.1 GCF_030814135.1 Caldalkalibacillus uzonensis
CCCCATGTTGAATCAGTTCTTCGGTATATTGCTCGCTGTCCGGTCCGAAGACGGCGGCGGTCACCTGTCCATCACCGCTTATCTGTCTGGCGGCTGCGATCGCTTCCAAGCTGACGTTACGCAATGCGCCACCTTTGGTTTCTGCTAGAACTAAGATATGTTTACCCATGTTAGCTGCCTCCTTTAAACCACTTTTGCCTCATCGCGCAAGAGTTGTACCAATTCTTGGACCTGATCTGTCAGTTCCCCTTCCAAAATGCGTCCCGCTTGCTTTTCAGGCGGCAGGAAATACTCCAAAACTTCCGTTTTGGCCCCGATCTCGTCTAGGTTCAAATTGAGGTCCTCCACGGTTAAGCGCTCCAGCGGTTTCTTTTTGGCTTTCATAATGCCGGGCAGGGACGGGTAGCGGGGCTCGTTTAATCCTTGTTGCGCTGTGAACAGCGCCGGCAGGCTCACCTCGACAATTTCCACATCTCCTTCCACATCCCGCTCAGCAACAGCTGTATGACCGTTAATGTCCAGTTTGGTAATGGTGGTCACCTGGGGAATGTCTAACAGTTCAGCGACGCGCACAGCCACTTGGCCGGCACCGTTGTCCACGGAGACGTTCCCGCCCAAAATAATGTCAAATTCACGGTCTTTGATGATGGCAGCCAGGACGTGGGCGATGGTGTGCTCATCCCCGTTTAAGTCCTCATCTTCCACCAGGATGGCTTTGTCAGCACCCATGGCCAGAGCGGTGCGGATCTCTTTTTCGGCCTCAGCCGGACCGACGGTGAGCACGGTCACTTCCCCGCCATGTTCATCCCGCAATTTGATCGCTTCTTCGACGGCATATTCATCATAGGGGTTGATGACGAACTCCACGCCGTCATCGACGATGGCGTTGTTCTCAATTTGCACTTTTTCTTCGGTATCAAAGGTGCGTTTCATCAGCACTAAAATGTTCATCTTGTTCCCTCCTCACTGGGTTTCTAACGAGCGCTTGCTCAGTTTAACGGTCTTTAAAGGGGCTTAACGATCCTTAAAGACCGGTTTTCGTTTTTCAAGGAAAGCTTGTACGCCTTCTTTGGCATCCTCTGTGGAGAACAACCGGCCAAACAGCTCGGCTTCTTTCTGCTGGCCCTCGGTCAAGCCGTGTTGTTCACCGTAGTTTACTGCTTCGATGCTGAAAGCGATGGAAACAGCGCTTTTATCAGCCATATGTTTAGCAATGGCCAGCGCTTCATTGAGCAGGTTATCCTGGCTGACACATTTATTCACCAAGCCCAAGGTCTCGGCTTCCTCCCCGTTAACAGGCTGGCTGGTTAAAATGATCTCCAGCGCTTTGGCCTTGCCGACAACACGTGGCAGGCGCTGAGTGCCGGCAAATCCGGGAATGATGCCTAAGTTCAGTTCAGGCAAGCCAAGTTTGGCATCAGGTGTGGCTAAGCGGAGATGGCAAGCCAGTGCCAGTTCCAATCCCCCGCCCAATGCTGCCCCATGAATAGCGGCAATGATCGGTTTTGGGAACGCTTCCATTCTGTTGAAAAGCTGTTGCCCTTTTTTGGCTAATTCTTCTGCCTCTTCTGCATTTTGTATGGTGGTAAAACCTTTGATGTCTGCTCCTGCAGCAAAGAACCTGCCTTCACCGTGCAAGATCACGACTTTCAATGCCGGATCTTGCTCAATATCTGTCAAGACATTGTCCAATTCTTCGAGAAGATCTGGACTCAGGGCATTGGCCGGCGGCCGATTAAGGGTAATTACAGCTATCCGGTCTTGCCGTGACAAAGCAAGATGCTGATAGACCATCAAATCCCTCCCATCTTATAAATTATGGGCCGAAATAATCTTCTGTCCATTTCTATTATAACGAAAAATCAGAGGAGATTAGAAGTTCTTTCATGTGCATAAAGTTTAACAAAGTTTGTCAGGCTGATTTCAGCCCGTGCAGCAAGAGGCGTAAAATAGGTTCTACATTTGATAGCAAGTCGTATTTGCGTTCCTTAAGCAGCCAGTTGGTGACACTCTCATCCAAGGTGCCAAAAATCATATACCTGGCCAGCAACGGATCAATATCAGGGGAAAAGGCTCCCTCTTTAACTCCCAGTTGGATGAGCTTGTCAATCAATTGCAAATAGTGTTTTAAGATTTCATTTATTTTTTGGCGCAAGGCCGGATCCGATTGGCGCAGTTCAAGTTGGGTGACCACAGCCAAATCCGGATCCTTGGCCAGTTGATAAAAATGCATATAAATCAAAGTACGCAACTTCTCTTCAACAGTGGTTTGCTCGTTAATTGTTTGTTCAGCCACAGTAACAAATTGTCCCATTTTTTCTGCAAATAAAGAGATGAGGATGTCTTCTTTGTTCTCAAAATATAAATAGATTGTCCCGTCAGCCACATTTGCCTCTCGGGCGATTTTGGAGACTTGCGCCTGATGATAGCCATGCCGCGCTATAACTTTGACTGCTGCATTGATAATCGCATCGTATTTTTCGCCTGTTTTCTTTGCCATGATACTCGCCTCGTCTATATAGATTATGAATGATTACTCATTCACTCCAAGTTTAACGTATCCCCTTTTAGTTGTCAATCATCTTGAGCATGTACGCAAAAACAGAAGATGAGCTGAGCAGAACATCCCTGCTGCAACATTTGGCCACAGATGACATTTCACCTAATAAGTCAAGGTTGTGTAGGACGCTTATCGTACATGATGCCGGGGTTCCGCTCATTGTTCAGCTCTTATAACTTTAAGATCCTACATTCTGGTCCCTTTCTTGCTCAGCCTTTTTCCGTTCTTCATCAACTAAGACGCGGCGTAATACTTTGCCCACCATGGACTTGGGCAGTTCATCCCGAAATTCATATATTCTTGGAACCTTATAAGCGGCTAGTTTGCTCCGGCAATACTGTTCCAGTTCTTCCTCAGTTACTTGTTTGCCTTCCTTTCGGACAATAAAGGCTTTAACGGTTTCACCTCGGTACTCATCAGGAACACCTATGACAGCACATTCTTGTACTGCCGGATGTTCATACAGCACCTCTTCCACTTCCCGGGGGTATATGTTAAAGCCGCCAGCAATGATCATATCTTTCTTCCGGTCCACAATGTAAAAGTAACCTTCTTCATCCATGTAACCCATGTCACCTGTCAAGAACCAACCGTCCTTGAACACCTTTTCCGTCTCTTCTGGCCGGTTCCAGTATCCTTTCATCACTTGCGGGCCTTTGATGGCAATTTCACCGATTTCGCCAGTAGCGGCAGGTTCACCCGTTTCAGGTGAAATAACAGTGACATCGGTATCAGGCCAAGGGATGCCGATGCTTCCCACCACATTTTTACCCCAAATCAGGTTGGCGTGGGTAACAGGTGAAGTTTCTGACAAACCGTAACCTTCAACCAATTTCCCATTGGTCAGTGCTTCAAATTTGTTTTTCACCTCGACTGGCAAGGGTGCGGAGCCGCTGAGACAGGCTTTGATGGAAGACAAATCATATTTGCCAACATCCGGATGGTTGATCAAAGCAATATACATGGTCGGTGCACCGGGAAAAAGGGTGGGACGCTCTTTGTCGATCGTTTTTAAGGCGTCGTCCACCTCAAACTTGGGAACAAGAATCATGGTTGAGGCCATAGCGATGCTGATGTTCATCACCACAGTCATGCCATATACATGGAAAAGGGGAACAATGCCCAGAGATCTCTCCTGTCCATACTCCGCTTTATACATCCAAGCTTTGCACTGGTAGGTGTTGACCACCAGATTGCGGTGAGTGAGCATGACACCCTTGGGGGTTCCGGTGGTCCCCCCTGTATATTGCAACAACGCCACATCGTCAGGCGATTGGGAAATATTGAGTGACACGCCCTCGCCTGTTTTCAGCCATTTCTTAAAATTGTGCACGGTATTGCCGTACTCCACATTGACCTGGATGCCTTGTTTCTTTTTCACGACCAAGGGGTAGAGCACATTTTTGGGAAACGGAAGATAATCTTTAATGCTGGTAATAATCACATTTTTCAGTGGTGTCCTGGCTTGTACTTTGGCTATCTTGGGAAACACCAGATCCAAGGCAATAATGGTTTGGGCACCGGCATCATTCAACTGATATTCCAATTCTCTCTCCACATACAAGGGATTGGTCTGCACCACAACGGCTCCAGCCATTAAAATGCCGTAATAACTAATCACATATTGGGGACAGTTGGGCAGCATAATCGAGACGCGGTCACCAGGTTTTACTCCCAGTTTAACAAGGGCGCGGGCACAATCTACAGCAGCTTGATAGAGTTCGGCATAGGTCAGCTGCTTGCCCATGAACCGAATGGCGATATGATTGGGCTTGTTCTCATAAGCTTCCTTTAATAAATCAGGCACAATACGATCTGGATACTCCAGTGTGGCCGGAATTTCCGGCGGATAATGCTTCAACCAGGGCTTTTGCATGTCACTCATCACTTCCCCTCCCTTTCTCAGTGCTAATCCTCCCTTTGTTAACTTTATGCACATCCTCATCTCTTATTCCCAATTATAATGTAAGCGGTCACATTTTTGAAATAAAATTTTTTTCTGAACAAAACAGAGGACACCCTTAGTTGAGGGTGACCTCCCTGAATGATATTTTTTTGTCACTTATATCTCCATCTTCAAGGCGCAAAAAAAAGCAAGTAGATTAATCCTGACAAAACAAAAATAAGGCTAACGGCCAGCAAGATGCGAGATAATATTTTAAACACCATAATCTGCATATTCCTCCCGCTTAACGAACTTGGTACGCTGTAGGAATCCTGTGGGTGACTCTTCTATTTCAGTGTGACCACGGTGACACCGCTGCCGCCTTCCCCTGCTCCACCCAAACGGAATTGCTTTACCCGTTTGTGCTGTCGCAGAAAATCTTGAATGCCTTTACGCAGCTGTCCCGTCCCTTTCCCGTGAATAATGGACACCTGCTGGTAGCCGGCCAGGAGCGCGTCATCCAGATATTTGTCTACGGCAGCAATGGCCTCATCTGTTGTCTGGCCACGAATATCCAGCTCCAGACTGACTGTTTCCCTTTTTGTCTGTACACGGGTTAACGCAGCCTGTTCAGACTGCTTGGACTTGATCTTCTTCATATCGCCAGCTTTGACTTTCATTTTGATGATCCCCAGCTGAACATAATACTCTTGGTCGGACAGTTTTTCCAGAACTTGCCCCTTTTGGCCAAAGGTGTGCACATATACATCGTCACCTGCTTTAAAGGTTTGAGATCTTTTCTGCGCAACAACGGACCTAGTAATGCCTACCTTCCTGCTCTCCGTTGCTTCCTTGATCTGTTCCAAACCTTTTTTGGCTTCAATCAGCTGGTGTTCTTTCACCACCTGGTGCTGGTGCTGCCACTGGCGGAGCTGGTCCATAATGTGCTCCGCTTCTTTCAGCATGCGGGCCATTTTTTCCCCGGCTTGTTGTTTAGCTTCGGCCACCAGCCGTTCTTTCTCCTTTTCCAGCTGGGCTTCTTTCTTGGCCAGGGACTGCCTGAGCCTCTCGACTTCTTGTTTCAAACGTTCAGCTTCCCGCCGGTCCTGTTCAGCCCGTTTGCGGCTGGCTTCCAATTCAGCCAGCATATGATCAATGCGGCGGTCATCGCTACTGATCTGGCTTGTGGCCGTTTCAATAATCTCCTCTCGCAAACCGAGCCTCCGGGCAATATGGAAGGCATTGCTCCGCCCAGGAACCCCCACCAGTAGGCGGTAAGTTGGCTGTAAACTCTCCACATCAAATTCCACACTGGCATTAATGACCCCCGGTCTGGAGTAGGCATATGCTTTCAGTTCACTGTAGTGGGTAGTGGCCACAACACGTGCCCCCCGGCTATGGACATGATCCAGAATGGCCATGGCCAACACGGCCCCCTCAGTGGGGTCTGTGCCCGCTCCCAGTTCATCAAACAAGAGCAAACTGTTTTCATCCATCTGCTCCAAAATGTTAACAATGTTGGTCATGTGGGAGGAGAAGGTGCTTAAGCTTTGCTCAATACTCTGCTCGTCCCCAATATCGGCAAAGACTGAGGAAACAACAGCCACATGGGACCCTTCTTCAGCTGGAATAAACAATCCAGCACAAGCCATAAGGGTGAGTAATCCCAATGTTTTTAGTGTGACTGTTTTTCCCCCCGTATTGGGACCCGTAATCACCATGCAGGTGTACCCGCCACCCAATTCAAAAGTGGTCGGCACCACGTCTTGGGCAGGAATTAAGGGATGTCTGGCCTGAACCAGTTTAAAGTAACCCTGGTCATTGAGCTTGGGCTGAACGGCACGGATGCTCTTGGCATAGTAAGCCTTGGCGAAAAGAAAATCAAGCTCAGCCAGGGCTTGTATATTTTGGGCCAATGCCTCCTGCACTTCCCCCACCTGGCGGGTCAAAGCGGTGAGGATGCGATCGATCTCTCGTTCTTCCTGTAGTTTAGCTTCTCTCAGCTCATTGTTAATGGAAACCACCGCTTCCGGCTCCACAAACAAGGTGGCACCGGAGGCCGATTGATCATGAACCATACCGCCAAAATGATGGCGGTATTCTGCCTTGACCGGGATACAATACCGGTCTTGACGAATGGTCACAATGGGATCTTGCAGCATTTTTTGATGAGCCGGTGATTTGATAATCTGTTCCAGTTGACGCTTTACCCGCTGTTCAGCCTGACGAATCCGGCTCCTGATCTGTTTTAACACCGGACTGGCCGAATCCAGCACATCCCCATGATCATCGATACATGACCTAATCGCCTGCTCCACCTCTCTCAACGGGGTAACCTGTTGCTCTAAACCTTCCAGATGGGGCAATGCCTCTTGTTCTGCACACACCTTTTCCAGGAAATTCTTCAGCTTCCGCCCCCCGGCAATGGTTTGAGCAATATCCAGTAGTTCTGCCACATCGAGACGGCTGCCGATTACCGCCCTTCTCAGCGCAGGGCGGATATCCCGGATGCCGCCCAACGGCACCTGCCCCTTTAGCCGTAATACAGTGGCTGCTTCATAAGTGG
Organism: Caldalkalibacillus uzonensis; assembly: GCF_030814135.1. Taxonomy (NCBI): domain Bacteria; kingdom Bacillati; phylum Bacillota; class Bacilli; order Caryophanales; family Bacillaceae; genus Caldalkalibacillus; species Caldalkalibacillus uzonensis. The sequence continues at coordinate 7,012 of NZ_JAUSUQ010000025.1, forward strand.
CTTGCTGGTTTTTCTGAACTGCGGCCAAATCAAAACAAGGCACCAGATCTGCCACTTTTTGCTTTCCGAGAGAAGAGGCCGTATGCTGGGCTAATTCCTTTTTGATTTTATCAAATTCCAATATTTGTAAGGTTCGTTCCTGCACAACGCATCCTCCTATCATGCCCCCATTATAGCATATCAACATAAAGAAAGACCTTAAGACGGCAGATCTTAAGGTCATCTCAGCAATGCAAAAATAAACAGACAGGTAGGTGAACAGGGCAACATGGCTAATCTCCAAATTGGTGGCGGTAAGCCTCCTCCACACGAGCTAAAATCGTACGCCCTGCTTCAATCTCATCAGCTCTGAGGGAGGCATCAGGATCTTGGGGCTCAGCAAACTGATTAATGCTGGCATTAACGACAGAAACATCAACACGGTCATCATTGGCCAGTTGATATTTATGCCGCAGCAAAAATGGCCTGCCCAGCCGCAGAATCGCGTTGGGATCTCCGAAGCTTCCCCGTTCAACAAAAGCAGGAATGCGCAGGTAGAGATAACCAGGCTCCGCATCCAGCTTTTTGTCAAAGTAACCATGATCCACTTCCCATCCGCCACCCACTACAAAACCAAATTGTTCCAGGAACTCTTGTACTTCCTCATACTGGGCCGCTTTATTTTCCAGTATGGATCCTTCATAAGCGTACATGGCGAACTCCTCCTTATGATCTCTATTTATACTGTTACCTGTCACGGCCCTTTCTATGTGCAAGGTCACTCGTACACAGCAAGAGAAGTCCGCCAGCACTGTCGCTGTTGCTCTCATTCAGAGCTGCTTTATTTGTTTAACAGAGCCTTTGCTCTCTGTACCACATTGGACACAGTAAATCCGTACTCTTCCATCACCTTACTGCCTGGTGCGCTGGCCCCAAAAGTGGTGATACCCAGCACATCACCTTCATCTCCTACATACCGTTCCCAGCCCAGGGGATAGGCCATTTCCACAGCCAGGCGCTTCTTCAACTCAGGGGGGAGCACCTGTGCCTTGTAGCTGTCGCTTTGCTGCTCAAACAGTTCCCAGCTGGGCATGCTGACCACGCGCACAGCGATACCTTCCTGTTCCAGTTGCTGCTTGGCTTCCATCACCAAACTCACTTCCGAGCCGCTGGCCAACAGGATCAGCTGGGGGTCCTTGCCTTCTGTCTCGGCCAGGATGTAAGCCCCTTTGGCCAAATCTGTCTCGCTCCTCCTCGTTTCTGCCAGTACAGGAAGACCCTGTCTGGTTAACACCAAGGCAACAGGACCCTCTGTCTGCTGAACAGCATAGGTCCAGGCTGCGGCTGTTTCATGGGCATCGGCGGGACGGAGAACAGTCAAGCCGGGAACAGCCCGCAAGGAGGGCAACTGTTCAATAGGCTCGTGGGTGGGGCCATCTTCGCCCACGGCAATGCTGTCATGGGTGAAGACATAGACCACTGGTAGCTTTTGCAAAGCGGCCAAACGGATAGCAGGACGCAAATAGTCAGAGAAGACAAAGAAGGTGCCACCGTACGGTTTGGTGCCCCCATGCAGGGCAATACCATTTAAGGCTGCGCCCATGGCATGTTCCCGCACCCCGAACCAAATGTTCCGTCCACTGTAGTCTTCCGCACTAAAGTGGGCTTCATCCTTAATTAAGGTCTTGGTGGAAGAGGCCAGGTCAGCCGATCCTCCCCACAGCCCGGGGATGTGCTGCGCCAGGTGGTTAATCATGGTGCCGGAAGCAGCACGGGTCGCCACTTTGGAGCCTGTCTCAAAGGCAGGCCGCTCTATACCCTCTACACTAAAGCGCCCTTCCACCGCTTGCTTCAACTGCTTGGCCAGTTCTGGATAGGTTTGTTCGTACTCCGTGAACAACGCCTGCCATTCTGCTTCTTGCTGTGCTCCCTTTTCTTTTAATTCGTTAAAATGCTCCCTGACTTCCTCTGGCACATGGAAGGGATCATGGGGCCAGTCATAGTGCTGTTTAGCCTGTTTGGCTTCTTCTTCACCCAGCGGCGCCCCGTGAACTGCATTTGTTCCCGCCTTGTTGGGACTGCCATAGCCAATCACGGTGCGTACTTCAATCAACGTAGGATGCTCTTCATCTGCTCTTGCTTCTTCAATTGCCCGGGCAATTGCTTCCACATCATTGCCGTCTTCTACTCGCAAATATTGCCAGCCTGCGGACTCAAAGCGCCTGCGTACATCTTCCCGGAAAGAAAGATGCAACTCCCCATCCAGGGAAATATCATTAGAGTCATACAGCACAATCAGCCGGCCCAGTTTCAGCTGTCCGGCAAGGGATGCCGCTTCATAAGCAACACCTTCCATCAGGTCTCCATCACCGCAAATCACATATGTAAAATGATCCACAATGTTAAACTGGTCCCGGTTGTAGACAGCAGCCAGGTGCCGTTCAGCCATGGCCATGCCGACGGCCATGCCAATCCCTTGTCCGAGAGGACCTGTTGTGGCCTCTACCCCCGGTGTGTGGCCATATTCAGGATGCCCAGGCGTTTTGCTGCCCCACTGCCGGAAATTTTTTATTTCCTCCATGGATAAATCATACCCAAAGAGATGCAGCAAACTATATAGTAACATGGAGCCGTGCCCGGCAGATAAGACAAAACGATCCCGGTTAAACCACTGGGGATTAGCGGGATTGTGCTTCAGAAACCGGCTCCACAGCGCATAAGCCATTGGCGCTGCACCCATAGGCATGCCCGGATGCCCGGAATTTGCTTTTTCAATGGCATCAATAGATAAAGTACGAATGGTGTTGATGGCTAATTGTTCAATGCTTTTGACAGACATCGTTCTCCTCCTTCGTCTTGCAATCGGCTGTCATCTCGATCAGCCTGACTCCTTTTTGTATGCATTATCCCAGTTTAGACAGGATAAATCAATAGCCACTGCTATTACTCTGCAAACCGTTCTGCCAGAGTGGCCAGTGTGCGGACCATGACACCTGTTCCGCCTTTTCTGGTCAGTTCGTCTTCACGGCTGGACCAGGCTGTTCCAGCAATATCCAAGTGCACCCAGGGGGTATCTCCGGCAAATTCCCCTAAGAACAATCCGGCTGTAATACTTCCGGCCAAACGTCCGGGTGCATTGTTTAAATCAGCCACATCGCTGGAGCGAACCATTTTTTTGTATGGTTCATAACTGGGCAGACGCCATACCAGTTCCCCAGCTTCAGTGGCTGCTTCCAGGACGTCGATCATCAATTCTTCATCGTTACTCACTGCTCCGGTTGTACAATCCCCAAGCGCAATGAGGATAGCACCGGTCAAAGTGGCCAAGTCCACAATATAATCAGCGCCCAGTGTTTTGGCATAAGCAATACCGTCAGCCAAGATCAGGCGTCCTTCCGCATCCGTGTTGCGCACCTCAATGGTTTTGCCATCATAAGAAGTGATGACGTCACCCGGCTTCAACGCACGGCCGCTCGGCATATTTTCTGTGGATGGAATGACAGCCAGCACATTGCATTTCGGTTTTAAGCGGCCAATCACCTCCATGGCGCCTAATACCGCAGCAGCTCCCCCCATATCCATCTTCATCTCGTGCATATCCTTGGACGGTTTTAAGGAGATCCCTCCGGTATCAAACGTCAGTCCTTTGCCCACAAAAGCCAGAACATCTTCCCACTTCTCTTTGCCTTGGTATTTGATGACAATCATTTTAGGTGGCTGGTCACTGCCCTGTGCGACCGCCAATAAAGCTCCCATGCCAAGTTCTTCCATTTGGTCACGGTCCAGAATATCGTATTCAAAGCCGTGCTTGGAAGCAATTTCTACCGCTTTTTCGGCCAGTTTACTGGGGGTTAAATAATTCCCAGGCGTGTTGACCAGATCCCGAGCCATACAGGTCCCCTCGGCATAAATCTGCCCTGTCTTCAAGCCTTGCTCAACTTCTTCTCTCCCTTCAAGCACACAGACGGAGACATGTTCCACACTGGGCTGGGCATCCTCTTCTCTGGTCTTGTATGTATCAAACCGATATGAAGCCAACACAGATGCTTCAGCCAGCGCATGGGCCAAAGACGCTTGTTCTTCATCGTCATGACTTGCAAAACTGCTCAGGCAGTAAGTGACTTTCTTCACCTTCAGCTTTAAAGCCTCTTTTGTGACGTAGCCAAACAACTCTCGTGCTTTGGACAGGTCAAATTCATCTTTTTCACCCCCATTGACAACCATCACCCGCTTGGCTGGAAGTTGGCCCAACGTGTAAATCACTTCCGCTTTCTTGCTGCCCTGAGTCCACTCCTCTTCTAAGAACCGGGACAGGACACCATCCAAGGCTTGATCCATGTCAGCAAAGCATCCTCCCGGCTGACTGTCCCCTTTGAACAGGCCAATCACAAACAAATCGGTGACAATCTCTGTACCCTTGTTCTGCTCTACTGTGAACTTCAACTTCATCCCCTCTTTCTGTTGATGCTGTCTTTATTATAAATCAACCTTGTTGCCCTTAGCCAAAAAAAAAAGCAGGAAAACCTTTATTACACCGTTCAGTTTTAAGTTATAATATGTGTACCGGGAAAGGATGAATGCACTTATGGAGATTTTTTTAAATTATCCGTTTTGGGCGGCCATGACAGCCATTGCCTTGGCCCAGCTGATTAAGGTCCCCCTATATTATCTTCCCAACCGGACGTTCAATTGGGGGCTCGTTTTTAGCACCGGCGGCATGCCCAGTTCCCATTCTGCTGCCGTCACAGCTCTATCAACGGCTGTGGCGATTGAGCATGGTTTGGATTCCACATTGTTTGCCATCTCCGCAGTGTTGGCCATCATCGTCATGTTTGATGCTGCCGGCGTGCGCCGCCATGCTGGAGAACAAGCGGTGGTACTTAACCGACTGGTAGATGATGTCAACCAGCTGATTGAGGAGATGAAAAACTGGAATACGCAAACGAAACAGGTGAAGCGTAAAAAATTGAAAGAATTGCTGGGACACCAGCCGATCGAAGTACTGGCAGGTGGCTTGTTTGGAATTGGGGTCGCCTTTTTGCTCCTGTTTATTGCCCAAGGGATAACAGGTTAAAAAACGAAAGAAGTGACTGTCACGGCAACAGTCACTTCTCCTTGAAGACCGGAATGGCTTGCAATTGGTGGTGATCCATCCTGTTCAGGAGATCCAGCATCTCTTCTGTTACTTTTCCTTCGCCCTCCTGTATCACATACACATCAACCTGTTGTTTGCCCCACAAACGATAGACATCTTCAACTGTATCGAAATATAGATCAATTTTGTTTCCCTTAATAGCACTCCCTGTATCTGCTACGACCCCATAGCCGTAACCGGGAATATACAAAATGGTTCCTAACGGGAACACATCGGGATCGGCAGCAATGGTGGAAAACAAGTCACGGCGTACTTTGACACCTGAATAGGTGATGCCGTACAAAGGGTGGTCAGGGGTTTTGCCCGTTGATTCCACCCCTGCTGTATACCCTGTAGCTAGTACGCTTTTGCTCGGAAATTGACTGAAATCTACTTGCTGCTCAATCACTTTCAGCTCCTGGACTAAATCCGTGGCAGCAGCAGATTCAGCCGCTGTGACAATATGAGTTAGGGTCAGCCTGCCACCCCATGCTCCGTCGTCAATGCAACTTGCCCATCCTATATGCACCATCATCAGGACGCAAAGAACGGCAAGCATCCACAGACTCAGCTTGTCATCACGCTGACAGAGCTTATCATGATTGGGTTGCATATATACCCTCCTCTCATAGACATCGTGTCCACTTCGAGGAAGATTTATGCATCCCTTAAAACATCCTGTAACCTCTGGCCCTGAGCATTTGAATGGAAAGCCCGCTCAAAAGAGCACCGATAAACCCAGCGCTTAAAATGACATAATCCACCATCAGTAAGCTGGTCAACTGCTCTCCCAAATGGGCGAGACTTTGGCCCGGAGCAGTGAAGTAGGCTCCCAGCGGTACTTCAGAAACAATGAGCAACACGACAATGGGGTATAAAATCAAGCCTGGCAGCCAGGTTGTTTTTAAGAGCATGTTCAAAATAAAGCCAATACCAAAAAAAAGAATCAAAAAAAGCAAAATCGAGATAATAAATTGCAACGGATCCACTGACCTCACCTCCTGCTGTCTCAAACCTAAGTGTACTGTATCGGCACAAAAAAATCCAGCCGCTTACCCTGTTTTCCCTCCCGATACTGGCCAGGGGGCAGTTAAGCTGCTGGACTGTTCTCGTCAGTTGCTTGGTACACGCATACTGATTACTTATAATATACCATCATACTTCGGAAATGACATCCACCGTAACTGAATCTGATCAATCTTCCGTTCCGGCTTGGCTTGCAGCCGTTCTGCCGGAGCCAGGCCGCTTCCTTCACAATGAACGCATGTTTCGCTTCCGCCCAGCATCAGCTGAAAATAACCTCTGCCATGGCAATATTCACAGTGGGTAGTGGCTTGCGGCAGACCAGCTTGACTAAATTTCAACTTCATGGTTTCCCTTCCCTCCTGACTGACATCGTCGTTTATTTTTTAAATCATATCATACCAGTTTCACAGGCAAGCATAAACCTTTAAAATTTTCAGAAATTGTTTATTTTCCTAACATGAAAGCGAATACACTGTCCCTTTTCTTTATTTTTCTTAATTTTTCATGATTTTTCTCGCGCTCGGAAAAATAAGGTTATATAAGTTAACCTCGATTGAATCGGCTTATACAATTTTTTGATTATGGGGTTTTTCTAACAATGAACAAGCCAAAGAACGCAGCCTTTTCATTGGCTGGCCTTGTTCTTTGGCTTTTGATTACAATGATATAACTTGATAACAAACCGGCCTAGAAACGTCCCTTTTTCAGGACTAGGGACAGCCCCCCAATAATATACAGATAGCGCATATCAATCAGTTTTTTCAACCAGGACGCTGCATGCCCATACACTTTGCGGCCGCCCACAATGCCGATGGCTTCATCCCTTCCCAAAGAGGCAACGGTACCGCGAATATGGGGCTTAAACGGTGTCATGGACCCTCCACGAATCAAAGCCGCTAGATTAAGAGCCACATTTTCCCCATGTTGAATGGCAATCTGAGCCGTAGGGGGATAAGGACGATTGTTCTCTTCATTAATAATTAAGGCGCAATCACCAACGATGAAGATGTTCTCATGGCCGGGAGCTCGTAAATACTCGTCTACCTTAATCCTTCCGCGCATGGTTTCAAAGCCGGACTCCTCTAAGATGGAGTTGCCACGGACACCTCCGGTCCACACAATAGTGGCTGCTTTAATCTCCTCTTCCTCACCATCCACTTCAATCACCACGCCTTCAGGAGTGCAGCGTTTGATCGGGGTACCAATCTTAAATTCCACCCCTTTCTTCTCAAGCACATCCATTGCATAGTTGACCAAAGCTGGATCAAACCCTGGCAGTGCTGTCGGTGCAGCTTCCACATTAATAATGCGCACCAAGTTAGGATCTACATCATATTCAGCACAAAGTTCCGGCACACGGTCAGCCAACTCTCCCACAAATTCGATGCCTGTAAAACCTGCCCCGCCAACAACAATGGTCAAATAGTCGGTACGCTCCGGCTCAGTGGCAAATTTGGCAAACTGATATTCAATATGCTGGCGGATAACGCGAACCGAGTTAATACTGTTAATACTGAAAGCATTTTCCCGCAAGCCTTCAATGCCAAAGGTTTCAGGTTCACTGCCCAATCCCACAACAAGATAATCATAGTTCAGCTCACCGTTTTGCAAAGTAACTTTTTGCTGTTCCCGGTCAATGGCCACCACCGTATCTTTGACAAAATTGATTTTCTTCTCATCAATCAATTCCCGGATACCAACGCGGGCTTGATCATGATGCATAGTACCTGCCGCCGGTTGGTGCAGTTCAGTAGTGATATAGTGATAATCATTTTTATTGACCAGGGTAATGTCTGCTTCATTATAGTGTAACTGTTTTGAGAGACGGAGCGCAGCAACGATCCCCCCGTATCCGGCTCCCAAAATAACAATGCTTGGTTTGCTCATTTTGATCACTTCCGTTTTCATTTTTTCTTAGGGTAGCTCAAGGCCACCGTGTTATAAGTTTGTTAATCATTTCACGAACTTTACTAAAAAATAAACAACTTGTCGACAAGTGTTAAAAAATGTTCACATTCTTATTTTATAATAGGACGTCTTCATTGATTTTTCAAGGGGTATTCTGTATTAATTTATGAACTTTTTCACGAATGTGCTCTTTTAAAGCCTCTCCAAAAAGTTTATAATAAGTTTTGGGTGTCATAATGCGTTTGGAATCATGTTTGTGGAGGTGTGGAGATGGCAGATCAACAGAACAATGAAGTCGTTGATATCGCAATAATCGGCGGAGGACCCACCGGCTTGTTTGCTGCTTTTTACGCCGGTATGAGACAAGCAAGCTGCAAAATTATTGAAAGTATGCCACAATTAGGGGGTCAGCTGTCGGCATTATACCCTGAAAAATATATTTATGACGTGGCCGGGTTCCCCAAAGTGCTTGCCCAGGAACTGGTTGAGTACTTGAAAGAGCAGGCATTTACTTTTGATACCCAGGTTGCTCTGGAAGAGACGGTGGAAGATGTCCGCAAAAATGATGAGGGTATTTTTGAAGTCAAGACCAACAAGGGGCTCCACCGGAGTAAAACAGTCATTATTACGGCCGGATGTGGCGCCTTTAGTCCGCGCAAACTGGATGTAGAAGGAGCAGAAAAATTTGAACATGCCAACCTGCATTACTTTGTCAAAGACAAAAATGCTTTTAGAGGGAAAAAGGTGCTGATCAGCGGCGGAGGCGATTCGGCTGTTGACTGGTCTTTGATGCTGGAGCCTATTGCCGAAAAAGTAACACTTGTCCATCGGAGGGATAAGTTCCGTGCCCATGAACACAGTGTGGAGCAATTAATGAATTCGAAAGTAGACATTAAAACACCACTCAAAATAAGCGAACTGCATGGCGGGGACAAAATTGAAAAAGTGGTGCTGGCCGATGCCAAAACCAATGAGACAGTTGAGGAACTGGAAGTCGATGAAGTGATTGTCAGCTTCGGCTTTATTTCTTCCCTTGGCCCTATTCAAAACTGGGGACTCAACATTGAGAAAGGTTCCATTGTGGTCAACAGCAAAATGGAAACCAATATTCCTGGCATTTATGCTGCCGGTGACATTGCCACTTATCCGGGCAAAATCAAGCTGATTGCCGTCGGATTTGGAGAAGCGCCAACCGCAGTTAATAATGCCAAGGCCTATCTTGATCCTCAAGCCAAAGTCCAGCCCGGACACAGCTCTAACATGAGCTTTAACAAATAGTAAAAAATGTTCCCGCCTCCAGGAGAGGGGGAACATTTATTATACTATCCCTTACTATTGGTTAGAAGCTGCTCTCCAATATAAAGGGTTGAAAGGAAAGTCACGAATTAGCTTGTTGGCTGGGCGGGAATCACTAGATGTATAAGCATGACCACTTGTGCGAGTTTGATTGGTCAGACTGTTCCAAATATTATGTAACTCATCAATTTCTTGGCTTATGGCAATCACTTCAGGATCGGTCAATCCTTTTTTGGCTGCCAAAAGCACCATTTCTTCTCTCAATCGTTCAATCCGATTTTCCACAATATGTATCATTGTACTATCCTCACTTATTCCTCATAATTTCTTCTCATTTGTTGCTGTTTACTCAGTCCAACATGGACTATTCTACACTATCTGTTTACTCTATGACAAACGCGAAGAACTTCTATTTTTGTCTAATCCACACGATTCATAGAGGTATATGTCGAATAGATAAAAGTTTTTATTTTTAGAAAAATTTATTTGTGTTTGGCAACAAAAGAAAGGGATGTCCTTCGTTTTGATTGTTAAAAAACCAAAACAGAAGCCAAAATGAAAGATGGCTTCTGCATTGCTCGGCCTATGAAACCCCATCACTCTCCGGTCACATTCTCCAAAAGTACGTTCCTTCGCATACATACATCGCCGGACCGGTCATCCAAACATGATCATCTTCTGACCACACAACCTCCAGGTCTCCCCCTTGTAAATGAACCGTCACTGAGGTCCCTTTAGCCACCTTCTGTTTCAGTACAGCGGCCACCACCGCAGCACAGGCACCTGTTCCACAAGCGTAGGTCAACCCAGAGCCCCTTTCCCAGACTCGAAAATCAATTTCATCCTTGGTCCGCACATGGATAAACTCCACATTAACCCCTTCAGGAAATAAAGGATGTTTTTCGATTTTTGGCCCCAACGTCGTTACCGGCGCAACCTCTACATCCTCCACAAAAATGACAGCATGGGGATTCCCCATGGAGACACCCGTAAAGCGGATGTACTGGCCGTCTAGCTCTAAAGGATAATCAATGGCGGTCTCTTCCCCGCCCTCTGCAAGTGGAATCTCTTTAGGGGATAAACGGGGCTTGCCCATGTCAATGGTCACCTGTGTCACAATCCCCTGTTGAACATGAACATGGGCTTCTACCACACCCCCTAACGTTTCTATCTTAAACCGGGTGTTATGCACCAACCTTTTTTCAAAGGCATATTTAGCTACACAGCGTAAGCCGTTGCCGCAATTTTTAGCTTCTGACCCGTCAGCATTAAAGATCCTCATCTTCACATCAGCTTGCTCAGAAGGGGCGATAAGGATCAATCCGTCGGAGCCGATCCCCGTGCGTACCGATGAAACAGCCTGAGCCAAGGGAGAGAGCTGATGCTCGTCAAGCTTAATGTGGCGGTCATCCAGGTAAATATAGTTATTACCTAGTGCTTGCATTTTGGTAAATGGTATGTCCATGTTACCCCTGCTTTCCTTCTATTCATTGACAAAATACGTGATAGTATATCTATATCATTGTACTAGCAAAGTGTCATTCTGTCACCCTCTGTATAATTTGCTTAGCCCGTGAGAGAATCTCAATCGGTTTGAAGGGTTTAGTCAAATAATCGTCAGCGCCCAGTTCTAAAGCGCGCTGAATATCGGCTGCACCCTTGCGGCCTGTCAACATGATCACCATAATACGTTTACCCGGCTGAGACTTTTTCAGTTGGTACAATACTTCCAGCCCGTCCATTTTGGGCATGATCCCGTCCAAAAAAACAATGTGATAATCTCCCTTATCAGCCCAACCTGATTGAAGAAAAGTAAGCCCATCTTCAAAGCCTTCTATCAGTAATGTAAAATTATTAGGTCGTTCAATTTTTTTCAGCAAGTCAACGACAATTGTGCGCATCACCGGATCGTCATCGACCACTGCTATTTTGATCTGCTTATTTTTTTCTTGCCGGGTGTTCTGTACGGATACCACCCTCGCCCTGCCTTGTTGTTTGGCTTCATATAAAGCTTGGTCACATACTTCCAGCCAGTAGGCAAGGGACTCATTATTGACATCAACTTCAACCACACCGGCCGAAAACGTAAGGGAGATGTTTCGTCCAGCATGTTCAAACTTTTTCTGACTTAAGCCCCGCAAAATCCTGTTCATCAACGACATGGCCCCAGCCAGTTTGGTCCGAGGAAGCAACAGCGCAAATTCCTCACCCCCTAAGCGGGCCACAACATCATACGCTCTTGTTTCTTCCTGAAGGTATTGGGCCAAACCTTGCAGGACTTTGTCTCCCATGACATGGCCATAAGTATCATTCACCATCTTAAAATGATCCACATCCAGCACGACCATACAAAGTGGCTGTTTCTGACGTTTATGCTCTGCCAACAACCGTCTAAAAGCCTCTTGCAAAAACCTTCGGTTGTAAACACCTGTTAATTCATCCGTCAACAGCAGGCTGGACAATTGCTTTTTTTTGGTTAAGTGCCTTTCTAAACGGACAGCTAACTCTTCTCTATCCACCGGCTTAGGAAGAAAATCATCGGCACCTAACTCGTAAGCCCTGATACGCATCTGTTTGCTATTATCCTCACTCATAACCACAGTGGGGATCAGCGCATTATCTAAATAGGGCTTTAAATGGGTTAAGAGATTGTGACCCAACTCATCCTTTAGCTCAATCTGTGTGACCAAACAATCCGGTTTTAAATCGTAAAACGTAGCCAAAGCTTTCTTGACGGAGGAAGCAACCAAAACGTGGTAGCCTTTGTTTTCTGTCAAATAATCTTTTAGATCAACGAGCAGGGATGTATCCTCATCAGCAATCAGCACCACTTGATCATCATGACTGGCTGCAACTTCCAGTCCAGACTGTCCTTGATCCAGTGCCGGCTGTTCTGAAAAAGCAAAAGAGATAATGGGCTGTAGCAGCTGTTTCAATTCAGCAACGGGCCACGTCTGCTTGGTATCATTCTGCACCTTCTTCAAACAGTGGACAGCATCACTCCCCACACAGTGTAAACTGACGGTACGTGCCTTTGCTGCCAAAGCGTGCAGAAACAGTTCCACTTCATCCTTGGGAACGGGCTGGTGTTGGTCAAACCAAGTTTGCAATTTATGCTTTACGCTTTGGCGCAACCTGGAATGGTATTTTTGCATCAGTGACCACCCTACTATATTTTCCTAATATTATACTAAACACTGTGTCTGGTGAACTACTATATATTGGAGGAGCAGCCCAAACTGTCGGGACACTTGCAAAAAAACAAACATTTTAATTTAACGCCTGGTTGTCAGCAAGTGCCAAGCCGCCCCTAAGACCAGTGGAGCATTTAAAGCGACAGCCAGCCACAGCCCTTCCCGCATTTATCAGTTTCTATCATATTCCTCCAGCAACAAAGCCAACTCATGGGCAGCCATGGGTTTGGCGAACAAAAAACCTTGTCCCACTTGACAGTAATGGCGGCGCAGAAAACGAAGCTGTTCTTCCCGCTCTATCCCTTCTGCCACCACTTCCAGTTCCAGCAGGCGAGCCAAATTAATAATGCTTCTGACCAGGGCTTCTCCCCGTTCGGAGCCAATTTGCTGCACAAATGAGCGGTCAATTTTCAGCTCATGGAGGGGAAAGGCAATCAGACGGCTCAGGGAAGAGTAACCGGTGCCAAAATCATCCACCGCCACCCGCACACCTAATTTTGTTAATTCAGATAATTGACCGACGGCACGCTCATAATCCCCCAACATCGATTCAGTCAACTCTACCGTTAGCTGTTCCAAGGGAAAACCTGTTGCCCGGGAGGCAGCCTGTAAGCGCTCAGACAAACGCTCCTCCACAAATTGCCCCATAGACAAATTGATGCTTAAGCGTTGGCGGGCCAAAAACAAGCTGGGCATAATCCTCGCCCAGCCACAAACTGTAATTGTTACTCATGCTGCGCCTCCTTCTGTGTGCCTTGAGTTCAACCACTGTCTGTTGCAAATCTGTCTTAAATTATAGTACAGCACTGCCAAGGTTGTATATCCTGCGGGAGGGTGATCTTCGGGAGCATGGACAGCATCGCTTTGACCACAGCCTCTTGCTCTTGATCGGCCGGCAGGCCATCCCTGCCATTTGACGTGATGTCAAATTATAGGCAATATCTGCTGTAGTCAGCAGCTGATCACAAATTCGACCATGGCTAGGAAAAAAACTGACGCCTGCCTTGAAGGTGAGCTTTCTCCCTGACAAACCACAGGGGCAAATATGCCTTCTGTCGTTGTGATGTATCCAATCTATCTAGCTCGACACTACAGGGATATGCCTGTTGACCAGTATGATCGTTATGGTTCATGATGTTGGTTCCCACTTAGTTTTATGTTTTAACCATCGGAAGAGGGGCTCGTGCTTCTCCACAGGTGCCCGTGAGTCTGAACATAGAGGGCTGCCTGCTCTTCATCTAAGGGAAGGTCGCTGTACAACGGTGGGCAACCGTTTACGCTCCAGCAGATAGTCCGGAACCAAGCGGTTGCCCTGATAGGCCAGGCTGAACAGCTTGTCCAAGCGCTCACTCAAGCCGTTTGCGTCGCCGTCTCAATTTGATCCAGATCGAGGGCCAAGAGGGCATAGTTGCACTTGGCCTCCAGATAGCTTTCTTGCAACATGCGGGTCAAAAAGTTCTGTTCTTCCTGATTTTTCGCACTCGCAAATACTTTCTCAAATGCTGAAATAGCCTGACTGTACAGCTCAAATTTCTCTTGCAGAGATGGTGTTTCTTCGGCCAGGATAAGGTAGGCATGGGGGCGGTCCGGATTCTGTTGCAGGACTTGCCGGGCCAAAGTGATGCGTTGGTGGGGATTTTCCGCTAGCATAACCTGAACCAGTGTCTCCAGGCTGGTATCCCCGCTATCTTGCCTCAAGAACTCCGCCAAAGCAGAGAGCAACCCCTCGCCTAGACCGTCGGCTTCTTCCATCATTTCTGGCGGGTTCCACTGAACCCTTCACATGCTGATGACCGCATACTCCCAATTAAATTTCTCTATATGGTCATTCTAGCACAGCAGGAGCTACTAAAAAAAAGCTTCGTCGCTAAATCATGTCCATCATTCTTTACTCTCCCGGCAGTTCAAAACCATACTGGACGAGTATCTCCCGGCCTTCTTGTCCGAGCACAAAATCTGAGAACTTTTGGGCTTGTTCCATCTTGTTGGTATGAACAGGAATCGCCAAGGCCTGAAGAATTGGTTCATGGAGATCATCATCGATCAGAAAAAAATCCAATTGAGAATCTATCACTAATGCGAGTGCCACAACGCCTATATCAGCGTTGCCTGTCTCAACAAATTGGTGTGTTTGTCGAATGTTGTCTCCAAAAACCAGTTTCTCCTGTATCGCTTCCCAAATCCCCATTGTCATAAAAGCTTCTTTAGCAGCCTGTCCATAAGGGGCATGTTCTGGATTGGCAATCGCAATTGTTTGGACACTTGGGTCGAGCAGAGTTTCAGATGTAATTTGAGTAAATTGTCCTCTCGGTGTTAAAAAGCCAATCCGGCCAAGTGCATAATAGGCTTTCGTATCTGCTGCAACCACAACCTTGTCAATTAAATCATCAACATATGATTCATGAGCAGCAGCAAACAGATCAAAGGGCGCCCCTTGTGAAATTTGTTGGCTGAGATTGCCTGTTGAACCAAATGTAAACGTGACGTCAATGCCTGTCTGTTCCGTAAAAGCTTCTCCGATTTCTGTAAATGCATGATACAGATCGGCTGCGGCTGCAACTGTCATTTCTTCTTTGTGCATGTTTTCGTTATCACAGCCAATAAGTAAAATGAGCATGAAGAGAATGATTAACTTATGCATCACAAACCCCTCTCGTGCAATTATGCTACAAAATGCTGAGACATCTTTTTATTTACCCTGTTCCTGATTGTATCTTTGAAGTAGAAACCGTGTTGGATTTGAGTCAATATCCTGGACACAAAAAAGTTAAGTTTTAAGCGGAATGTTTCAAAAGATCTTCCACTTCCTGAGGTGTTCTGTAACCCAGG
>NZ_JAUSUQ010000026.1 GCF_030814135.1 Caldalkalibacillus uzonensis
GTAGAGCATCTGACTTTTAATCAGAGGGTCGAAGGTTCGAATCCTTCGCGGCTCACCATGTAAATATATGCGGGTGTGGCGGAACTGGCAGACGCACTAGACTTAGGATCTAGCGCCGTAAGGCGTGGGGGTTCGACTCCCTCCACCCGCACCATCCCTATAAAATCAACGTTTTGGCGTTTTAAACATAAATAAAAAATGGATGACAAAACCGAAAACATCGCCCAATGATCAAAAACGGGCGATTTTTTGTTTATTAATTGAATAACATTTCATGCAATGCCATTGCTGCTTTTACTTCTAATTCGGGATCGACATCTGTATAAATGTCCATTGTGGTTGTAATCGTAGAGTGTCTTAACATCTCTTGTATATGTTTCATACTGTATCCTCGTTTTTAAAAGAAGTGTCGCAGTTGTATGGCGAAGCGAATGTAAATGGTACTTTATCCTTATCAATACCTGCTTTGGGCAAAACAGTATCCACAAAATATCTTGTTTCCGTAATCCAAGCAACTCTCCCCTCCTGATTCCAGTAGCGGCAAATATGACAAAAGCAGCGTACAGTCGGTGCCCTTCCAATACTTCGAATATTCGCTTCATCTGTTCGAGTGAAAAGGCGGAACTTTCTCTGACACCACCTCGGCATTTCAACCTTCTTGGCTGGATTTTTCGGTATCATCTCCCTGTCAGCTGCTTTTTCAATATAAGATAAGATGAATCCCTAGTTAAAGACAATGTAGAACAGGAACTTGCTGCAAATAGAACCATAATGGAGAAAGTGATGCAGGAAGAGTCATATCACAAATATAGAGACGGCACCCGGTTGGATGATCTCAGACAGCAATTGCCACCTTACAACTATCCAAAGAGGCGTATAATTGGCTCAATTATCAACAGATGTATGATCAAAAGATGCAGGAAGCACTAAATGATTTGAAACAGAAGCAGCAGGAACACAACAAAAAAGGTACGCAGAAATCCCAACAATAACTGGTAAAATTGATGGAGCAATCCAATCAAATGGTTCAAGACAAACTTGCTACACATGATTTTGGCCAGCATGTAGAATATGCTTTTGAGCGGACTAAGGAAACAAAAGAGGGTTTGAAGTCCCTCTTGTCCGGTATAAAAGCAGGGAGAGGCGAGACGGGTACTAAGTGTTTTGCTCGGACACGAAAACAGAGATACAGTGGAGTTGTTTTCGGAGGTACGGTTTACACAAAACTCACGGTACCATACAAGATTACATTAAATATTATAATTAATTTTGGATTCAGGAGAAATTAAAGCCGCGACGATTGAATTCATCTATGTTGCAATTAAAATTAAACCCTAATATAATATGTTTCAGTTTTTGATAATTGATTGTTCTACCATTATTTAAAGTTTTGTAATAATGACTTTACTAATATTTTAATCTAAAAAAATGGCTGTTTTTTCGATAAGCTTTTTTATATCGGATTAAATGATGAGCTAAAAGGAGGATGATTAAGTATGACGAAATATCCAAGAGTAATATGGAACGAACAAAAGCTGTTAAATAATGCTAGGATCTTAAATTCTCTTTGCGCAGATCATATTGAATGGGTGCCGGTAACAAAATCAATTGGTGCCAATATCGAGATCATTGCCAGTCTTTGCGAACAAGGGTATATGAAGTTTGCAGATTCACGAATCGAAAATTTAAAATCTATCAAACAATATAAGGAAACAATCACGACTTATTTACTTCGAATCCCTGGGATTCATGAAGTTGACAATGTGGTAAGATGGGCGGATTACAGCTTTGTCTCAGAATATGAAACAATTGTGGCGTTAAGTCAAGAGGCAGACAGACAACTGAAAAAGCACGGTATAATTCTAATGATTGAGCTTGGTGATTTACGTGAAGGAATGTTACCTGAGGACTTACTCCATGTCGGAGAGCGTGTATTACGATTATCATCGATTGACTGGATTGGGATAGGAACTAATCTTACATGTTTTGGCGGGGTGGTTCCTACAAAAGAAAATCTAAGTGAACTGATCACTCTTAAACAACTTGTAGAAGAAAAACTTGGGCATCAATTATCAGTATTATCCGGTGGGAATTCCAGTTCATTATCCTTAATACTGAACCAACAAATGCCTGGGGGAATTAATCACCTCCGGTTAGGTGAGTCTCTTTTTTTTGGTCGGGAAACAGCTTTTGGGCATCCAATCGAAGGGATGCATAACGATGTGTTTTTATTGGAAGCGGAAATTGTGGAGGTTAAGGAAAAACCCTCCTATCCACGGGGCATTATTGCCAAAAATGCTTTCGGTGAAAAACCTGTCTTTGAGGATAAAGGCATTCGCCGCCGCGCTATTCTTGCTCTGGGTGAACAAGATGTACCACTATCAGGGCTTAAGCCGATCCACAAAGGGATGGAAATCGTAGGTGGCAGCAGTGATCATACCATCTTGGATGTTACTGAATATGAGGGGGATCTCCGCGTCGGTAGTGTGTGTACTTTCCGTATGGATTATAAAGCCTTGTTACGGTCGATGACATCTAGTTATGTGTATAAACAAAAACTTTGATTGTTAATGCAGGGCAGTAGTGTGTACAACCCTTGCTACCATACTGTCGGTTAATTCAATTGCAAAATAAATTTGCATAAAAATGCAAAAAAATTTTTAGTGCTTAGTTATTTTGCACTTTTCAATGTTCACTTTTCTCTTTTTGTGACAAATAACTTCCTATTTAAAGTGTAAGAAAAGGAAAGTTTATATATATTCTCATAATATTTCATTTCTTCTTTATTGTTGGCATGAAATTTGCTTAAATTATAGTGATGATTGTTTTAAGCAGATTTTTTATCAGGAAGGCATTAAAGATAGAGGTTTAATACTTCCTGACCATGTTTTGAAAAATAAATTTTGATGTGCTTTTTGGCTTTGAAATTTTATTCCTGGAGGAAATGAAGAAATGAAGATTGCTATTGGCGGCATTAGTCACGAAACCAACACATTTTCTAACGTCAAAACAACGGTAGGTTGTTTCAAACAATTAGAATGGGAATGTGGCCAAGAAATCATTGAAAATCATACAGGTGTGAGAGACTACCTTGGTGGAATCATTGCCGAGGGGAATGAACAGGGTGTTGAACTGGTGCCCACTTTTTGGGCTAGAGCTAACCCTTCCGGAACAATTACCCGCGATACTTACGATCAACTTCTTGAGAATCTCCTAACCAGTATAATTCAAGTCGGTAATGTGGATGGAATATGTCTAGTTCTTCATGGTGGGGGTATTGCTGAAGGTATAGATGATGTGGAGGGTGACATTCTGTCAAAAGTCAGGCAGACGGTAGGGGATGAGATTCCCATCGTTGCCACTCTAGATTTACACGCTAATCTGACTGAAACGATGATAAAAGAGGCTGACGCTTTGTTTGGCGTTAATTTCTATCCTCATATTGACTGTTTTGAAAGGGGACAGGAAGCCCTGGGCAATTTGTTGAAAATCATAAAGGGAGAACTTAAACCAGTGATGCATGTTGAAAAACTGCCAATGATGCTCTCCTCGTCAACAACCGATCTGCCGCCGACTATGGATATTAATGAAATATGCTGGGCATGGGAAAAAAATGAATCAGTGATTGATTGTACTTTTTTTCACGGGTTTAGCCAAACAGATATACCCGATATGCGGGTCAGTGTCTTAACGATTACTGACAACAATAGGGAACTTGCCGAAAAAATATCCAAAGATGTAGCCGAGAAAATTTGGGAGCGGCGCCACGATTTCTATATCAATCATCCCAGCCCGAAAGAAGGATTAGAACAAGCGTTGCAAGAACCGGGAGGGCCAATCGTCATTAATGAAACCTCGGATAATCCTGGAGCGGGAACTCCGGGTGACGGAACCCATTTGTTAAAAGCGATGATTGAAATGAATATTAAAGATTCTTGCTTTGGTTTTATTTGTGATCCGGAAACTGTGGAAGTGGCACATCAAAGCGGGGTTGGCACGTACATCAGTGTCAGATTGGGCGGTAAGACCGATTCGCATCACGGGGAGCCATTGGCAGTGAGGGCCTATGTCAAAGCTTTAACCGATGGTCAGTTTATTCAAAGTTCTGAAATGAATCGGGGTAAAAAGGTTAATCTAGGAAAATCTGTGAGACTTCGGGTTGGTAATGTTGATATCATTGTCTGCGCCAAAAAAGGACAAACGTTGGATGAGCAAATCTTCCTGCTGCATGGCATTGACGTCACGAAATATAAAATTGTTGCACTAAAATCTGAAAACCATTTCCGAGCTGTTTTCACTCCCTTGGCCAAAAAAATTATAACTGTGGATTCACCGGGTTTAAGCAGTTATAATCTGCTCAATTTTAAATATCAAAGGGTACGAAGACCGGTACTTCCCCTTGATAAGCTATAAATGATGGTTTAACTAAGATGGATTAACGTGGCAGAAAACCGGAAAGGGGGTGGTAATGGGTATTGGTCAAGGAGTTTTTGGACAACTAATGCCGAATGAACGTTCGACAGAATAAAGAATAAATAAGGTGCATTCCTGTAAGAAGAGTATTTGAGGTTTGAAAACAAAAGAGCCCTCTTGGTATAGTACAGAGTGTCATTGCAATGACCCCGAATTTCATAATAAATACCAAGGAGGACTCAATATGAAGTATGACCATAATCGCAAGATTAATTAAATCACCCAATCAACGCTTGTTGTGGGTGTGGAGATCATCAAGCAGATGCATGTAGCTAGAGCATTGGATTTCCGAGGACTTGAGTTAAGCAAACTTCTAACCTTTGAAACTCGAAAAAAAGGGTTTTTCAAGCTGTTAAACCGGGCTCAAGCGCTTGTCCAGGCGGTCTCAAACATCCACTGGCCTCTTGCAGGCCTTAATCTCAAAGAAAACAGTTCCGGATTGCACAAAGGGCAAACAAAGATCACCAAACGAGGGCGCCCTCGTCTCAGACAAACTACATTGTCTCTAGGTGAGTAAAACTTAAGGATCCATTTATTTGAATGTTTAACAATAAAATCTAGCCAACCACATTAGAAAAATAGAGTAATTTTGAGAAAAAGAGAGTATGAGCGAGATAAACCATTATTTATTGAGGGAGGGTCAATTTAGAGATGAAAATAAAATCAATGTATTTGTTTATGTTCGTACTTGCTCTTGCTCTTGTAGCCGCCGGGTGTTCCGGAGACTCGCCATCTGAAGATTCCAGTGAGCCTGCTTCTGCTGAAGAGTCTGAATCTGCTGGTAATGGAGAAGAGTCGGCTCAATCAGGGGGAACTTTGAACATCGCCTATGAGGCCCAGCCAAATACACTGGACCCAACAGTGACAACGGCTGGTGCAACAAAAGATATGGCCAGACAAATTTATGAGGCATTATTGACTCTGAATGAAAACTGGGAAGTAACTCCCCAATTGGCTGAATCCTATGAAGTAAGTGAAAATGGGAAAATCTACATCTTTAAATTGAGACAAGGGATAAAATTTCATAATGGGGATGAAATGACCGCTGATGATGTGGTTGCCTCAATGGAAAAGTGGACAGATAACTCTTCTCTGACCCAGTCTATTTTGAACGGTGCGGAATGGAAGAAGGTTGATGATTATACAGTGGAACTGCATCTTGAAAAACCTTCTGCTTTAGTACCGTTCTCCCTTGCAGACCAAAACCAATTGGCTGCCATTATGCCCCAAGAGGTAGCTGAATCTGCTGGTCCTATTGGTGCAACGGAATACATTGGTACCGGTCCGTTTAAATTTGTAGAGTGGAAACAAGACCAATACATTCATTTTACAAGATTTGAAGATTATCAACCTGTCTCTGAACCTGCCAGTGGTCTGGCCGGTGAAAAACTGGCATTAGTTGATGATGTCTATTGGCATATTGTTCCTGACGAATCAACAAGGAATGCCGGCTTGATCAGTGGTCAGTACGATGTTGTTGTCGGTGTTTCTTATGATGCTATTGAACAAATCGAGAATACCCAAGGATTGAGCGTTGACATTTATCCATATGGCTTTCAGATGTTGGTGTTTAACAAGAAACAAGGCCTATTTAGTGATGTAAAGGCTCGACAAGCGGTTAACTATGCACTAGATAAGGAAATGGTCTTGCGTTCTTCTTTTGGAGATGAAAGATTCTACACTTTGGAACCCAGTTTGTTTAGACCTGAGCAGACAGATTGGTATTCTGATGCTGGTAAGGAGTTGTACAATCCGAAAGATTTGGATAAGGCCAAACAATTGCTGGAAGAAACAGGCTATAATGGGGAAGAAATCATTATTCTAACCAGCCGTGACTATGCTTATCAATACAATGCAGCTGTAGCCACTCAGCAATTGTTACAGGAAATTGGTATCAATGCTAAACTTGACGTTTATGATTGGGGAACGCTTCTGGAACTTCGTAGTGCTCCCGAAGTTTGGGATATCTTTTTCACCGGATGGGATACCTCGGTCATTCCCCATCAATATGGATTCTTAGATTCAAAAGCTGAATGGCCGGGTTGGACCAATAGTCCGAAGATTGACGGGTTGCTGTCTGATATTGAATCTGCTGAATCCCAGGAAGAGGCAAAAGCTTTATATGCTCAATTGCAACAGGAACTGTGGGAATATCTCCCGATTATCAATGTAGGAACATATAGTAAAATTAATGGTATATCTGAAAAGGTAAAAGGATTTAGAGATTTTATTGGTCCTGTCGTTTGGAATGTCAGTGTAGAAGAATAGACATGGAAACAATTGTTAAGTAATACATTAAAAAACTGCCGCTTAACCTTTACCTCAGTGGAATCGATTCTAATATAGGTAAGGGTTAAGCCGCCTTGTTATTATGAAAAGTATCATCAGAAAGGGAAATGCCCATTGAGAGCCTATATTTTGACGCGACTGTTATCTCTGATACCCGTATTGATCATCGTTGCAGTTATTGTATTTTTTCTTATCCACTTAACACCTGGAGATCCTGCTGCTATCATGCTTGGACCACAAGCGACTCCCGAGGAAGTGGAGCGATTACGTGAGCAGTTGGGTTTAAATCTTCCTCTTCATGAGCAATTTTTTAATTGGTTTTTTGGCCTTTTTCGGGGTGATTTAGGTTGGTCTATTTCTCATAACAAACCAGTGCTGACAGCGTTTATAGAACATTTAGGTCCCACGATTTCCCTCTCCATACTGGCCCAGGCCATTTCAATGATTTTAGCTATACCACTAGGGATTATAGCGGCCAAGAGAAGAGGTACCAGAGTAGACCAAACCTTTATGGTTCTTGTAATGTTGGGGATGGCCATACCCAGTTTTTTAATGGGGTTATTGTTGATGCAGTTGTTCGGGGTAAAGTTGCAATGGTTTCCAGTGGCGGGATATGAACCTTTAAGTGCCGGGTTATGGGACCATCTAAAATTTATGATTTTGCCTGCCACTGCTTTGGGTATTATTCAAACAGCGGTTATAGCACGGATGACCCGTTCATCCATGTTGGACGTTTTCAGCGCCAATTATATTAAAACCGCCTATGCTAAAGGGGTTAAAGAAAGCATAGTGGTTTATAAACATGCCCTTCGTAATGCTGCCATTCCCATCTTGACGGTTCTTGGGGAAGCTTTTGGTACATTGATCGCCGGTGCAGTGGTTACAGAAACAGTGTTTAATTTACCCGGTATAGGGCAATTGGTCATCAATGCTATTGAAAAAAGGGATTATGCTGTTATCCAAGGGACAATATTGTTAGCCGCAGCGTCATATTTACTGGTTAACTTGATTGTTGATTTGTTATACGGCGTTGTTGATCCCAGGGTTCGCCTGAGCCGAAAATCATAAAGCAGCATTTTTCCACCGAAGGAGGGGATCGTCAATGGATGCCAAAATAGCTGTCGATACAGGGAAAGTTGTATACACAAAAAGCAAACTGAAGAAAGAACGTTTCCAATTGTTTATCAGGCGTTTTCTATCTAATAGGTTGGCAGTTACAGGTACTATAATCATCATACTTATGTGTTTGTTTTCGATTATTGCCCCATTATTGACACCGTATTCACCTCTTGAGATCGATCCGGTCAATCGTTTGCAACCCCCCAGTGCGGAGCATTGGTTTGGTACTGACAATTTTGGCAGAGATCTATTCAGTCGTGTGGTTTACGGTGGACAAGTTTCCCTGACTGTGGGTCTTTCTGCTGCACTATTGACTTCAATCATTGGAATGATTGTCGGTTTATATGCGGCTTACTACCGACTCTTGGATCATATATTAATGAGAATTTGTGACGGGTTAATGGCTTTTCCGGACATTCTTTTGGCCATTGCCATTACGGCTGTTCTTGGTCCACACCCAGTTAACGTGGTGATCGCGATCACCATTGTTAAAATCCCGGCCATGGCCAGGGTTGTTCGTTCAGCTGCGTTGGTGGTAAAAGAACAAACCTACATTGAAGCACTGAGGGCTCAGGGGGCCAGTTCCTGGAGAATCATTTGGTCTCATATCGCTCCCAATACAGTGTCTCCGTTTTTGGTCCAAATGACTTATGTGTTCGCCCTTTCAATTATACTTGAGGCAGGTTTGAGTTTTCTTGGTGCGGGAGTTCCGGCTCCCAATCCGAGCTGGGGCAATATCTTATATGATGGGAAGATTGTTATTTTTAGCGCTTGGTGGATGACTGTATTTCCCGGAATTTTCATTACCCTCGCCGTGTTGGGATTAAATTTATTTGGAGACGGACTACGAGATTTGTTAGATCCCCATACGAATAAAGCAAATAAGTAGATGAGAACAAAAAAATAAGATAAGGGGGACCTTTACAGTGCAGGAACAATACTTGCTGGAAGTAAAAGATTTGAAGACTACTTTTTTCACGGAAATAGGTCCGGTTACAGCGGTCGATGGCGTAAATTTCACCATTAAAGCCGGTGAAACCTTGGGTGTGGTTGGAGAGTCCGGTTGTGGCAAAAGTGTGACTGCTGAATCCATTATGCGCCTCTTAAACGAGCAATCTACTACATATGAAGGTGAGATCAATTATAAAGGAAAAAATTTACTCCAGCTAACCGAACAAGAGATGCGAAATATTCGTGGCAATGAAATTGCCATGATTTTTCAGGATGCAATGACCTCGTTGAATCCGGTCTATACTATTGGCAATCAAATTGCTGAATCGATTATGATCCATAGGAAGTTAAGTAAGAAAGAGGCTTATGAAGAAGCAGTCGAGATGCTCAGAATGACGGGCATCCCTGCTCCTGAAAAAAGGGCTCACGAGTATCCTCATGAGATATCAGGAGGAATGAGACAGAGGGCGATGATTGCCATGGCACTCTCTTGTCGGCCCAACTTGCTGATAGCGGATGAGCCGACAACCGCATTGGACGTCACGATACAGGCTCAAATTCTGGATGTAATCAATGATTTGAAAAAAGAATTGAATATGGGCGTGATCATGATTACCCATGATCTTGGTGTCGTGGCGGAGGTGTGTACACATGTGGTCGTCATGTATCTGGGTCAGGTCATCGAAGAGGCAGATGTGGAAACACTGTTTGATCAACCGCTTCACCCCTATACGCAAGGTTTGTTAAAATGCATTCCCCAACTTGAGGGAGATCGTTCCAAAAAGCTTTATACAATTAAAGGAATTGTACCTTCATTAGATAATATTCCAAAAGGGTGCCGCTTCGCTGAAAGATGTCCTTATGCCGACGAGCAATGCATTACTGAACCTCCCGTATTGGAGGAGGTTAGCCCCCGACATAAAGTAAGGTGCTGGTATTATGAGAAAATAACAAAAGGGGAGAAAGTGAACAATGTTGCAACCACAAGCTGAACGGACAAGATGGGAGCCCACAGCCCCCCTTTTACAAGTTAAAAATTTAAAAAAATATTTTCCAATCACCAGTCCATTTAGTCGGACTATAGGACATGTTAAAGCCGTCGATGGTGTAGAATTTGACCTGTATGAAAAGGAAACATTGGGACTTGTTGGGGAATCAGGGTGCGGGAAAAGTACCACAGGTAGAACAATATTACGATTGATGGAGCCAACAGAAGGGGAAGCCATTTATAGAGGAAAAGATATTTTTAAATTAAAAGGAAAAGAACTGCACAAAATACGAAAAGAATTGCAGATGGTATTTCAGGATCCCCATTCATCTCTTAATCCTAAAAAAAGAATTGGCGATGCCATTATGGAACCTATGAAGATCCATAATATAGGCACCAAGAAAGATCGTATGGAAAGAGCATTGGATTTACTGTTGAAAGTTGGCATCAGGGAAGACCAATTTTACCGCTATCCTCATGAATTTTCAGGAGGACAGAGGCAACGGATTGGACTGGCCAGAGCATTAGCCGTTAATCCTAAAATTATTATTTGTGACGAACCTGTTTCCGCTCTTGATGTGTCTATTCAATCACAGGTCATTAATTTGTTAGAGGAGATTCAAGAAAATTTTAATTTAACTTACTTGTTTATATCCCACGACTTAAGTGTTGTCCGTCATATGGCTGATCATATAGGAGTGATGTATTTGGGTCAACTTGTTGAAAAAGCACCTACAGATGAACTGTTTATGCACCCTCTGCATCCCTATACTCAAGCGCTATTATCTGCCATCCCACTTCCAAATCCGAAAATTAAAAAGGAACGCATTATCATTAAAGGTGATATACCTTCTCCAATCAATCCACCATCCGGGTGCGTATTCCACACCCGATGTCCTCATGTTACGGAAAGATGTAAAATTGAACGACCTATAGTCAAGGAACAGTCACCTGGTCACTTCCTTTCATGCCATCTGTATGATTAAATATGCTGTGCAAAGCAATTAAAAGGTAGCCAGATGCCTGGCCACCTTTTTTGTTTTATAGCTTTGTGGATGAAATACCTAATTTTCTTAAACGATATTGTAAACTTTGGCGGCTAATTCCAAGTGTCTGAGCGGCACGGGATATATTGAAGTTATGATCTTTAAGGACTTTTCCAATATAATATTTTTCTACTTCTTCCATGTGTTCTTTCAATGTTTTAACTGATGGGTTTTCTTTATTCCATAGATCTAATCTGGCTATGGGTGCATCCATCTTTTTCAGCTTCGATTTATTCCTGAATTGAATCGGTAAATGATTATAGTCAATAGTTTCCTCATCTACTATTAAATTCATGGCTCCTTCAATTGTATGCTCCAACTCCCTTACATTACCGGGCCAATCATAATCATAGAATAATTGTAACACTTCCTCATTAATCCCCCTCACATTCATTTGAAACATGTAATTGTACTTATCAATGAAACTTTGCACCAATAGTGGGATATCCTCTTTTCTTTCTCTTAAGGGGGGTATAAATAAGGAAACAACACTTAGTCGATAATATAGATCCTTTCTCAAGCGACCTTTACTTATTGCATCAATAGGATCTTCATTAATAGTTGCAATTATCCTTACATCAATCTCTATATCTTTGGTATCCCCGATCCGTCTAATCTTTTTCTCTTGAAGCGCTCTCAATAATTTGGCCTGCAAATCAAGATTTAGTGAGTTGATCTCATCAAGTAATAAAGTCCCGCCTTTTGCTTGTTCAAATAAGCCAGGATGTTCAGTTGCCCCGGTGAATGCTCCCTTTTTGGTGCCAAAGAGTATGCTTTCGATTAAGCTACTTGGTAAAGCTGCACAATTTTGGGCAATAAACGGTTTAGAGGAACGGTTACTTCCGTTATGGATGCTTTGTGCAAACAGTTCCTTCCCTGTCCCTGTCTCCCCGACAATAAGGACAGAAGAGGAGGTGCGTGTGGCCCGCTTAGAATATTCTATTACTTCTTTAATTTGTTTACTTTTTCCGATAATGCTTTCAAAAGTATATTTGGCATCTCTCTTTTTTAACATGTTCTTTTTAATAAAACGTTCAAATCTGGTTACATCTTTTGCAATTTCTATGGCTCCAATAATTTGACCATTCTCTATGACAGGAAACGTATCGTTAATGGTGGTTATTTCCTGTCCTTTTCTATTAAAATAGGTCTGTTTTACATTTTTAGTTGTTTTCCCAAATTTTAAAGCTTGTAATAAGGTACTATCATTTTCTTTTTCGAACATAAATGCATCCATTAAATTTCTATCTACAACATCCTCGATATCCATCGATTCAATTTGCATCATTTTTTTGTTATAAATAATAGTCTTCCCATGGGCATCTATGACATGTATACCTACGTCTATTTCATCTAGGAGTTTTTTATAGATGGTATCCATTATTTTAAGATTTTTTAAACCTTCTTTAACTTCCATACAAAACCTCCGTGCAAAATTTTTTTAATAATTCTATCAAAATATAACAGATATGACAACAAATTTTGCATTTGTTTTTAATTTAATTATTGATAACGCAAAAAAAATTTGCGGTAATTTACCCTGGTGAGAATTATTTTGGCAATATGACCTGATTTTTGCGGAAAATCTGTTTGATATTGGGTATTTTAGTTTGGCATAAAAATTGCTTATATTTTCATGAAATATCTTTATTGGAGGGGATAAGAATGGCAATGCCGTACAAACATGAACCTTTTACTGATTTTACAGTGGCAGAGAATCGCCAAGCTTTTTCCGAAGCTTTAAAAAAGGTGGAAGAGGAGTTTGGGAAAGATTATGACCTGATCGTTAATGGGAAACGGATCCAAACACAAGAGAAGATTATTTCTATCAATCCGGCTAATAAAGCCCAAGTGATAGGAAGAACTTCAAAAGCAAACCGGGAAATTGCAGAACAAGCGGTCAAAGCTGCGGCTAATGCTTTTGATTCATGGAGAAAATGGGACGTTGAAGCCCGGGCCGATATTTTATTCCGAGCCGCAGCTATTGTTCGTCGGCGTAAACATGAATTCTCGGCTTACCTGGTTAAGGAAGCGGGAAAACCGTGGAGCGAAGCGGATGCGGATACGGCCGAAGCAATAGATTTTATGGAATATTACGGGCGTCAAATGCTCGAATTAAAAGACGGAAAACCTGTTAAAAGCAGAGAAATGGAAATAAATCGTTATTTCTATACACCGCTGGGGGTCACTGTTGTTATACCGCCCTGGAACTTCGCTTTTGCCATTATGTGCGGAACGACAGTAGCACCGCTTGTCACAGGAAACACAGTATTGTTAAAACCCGCCAGTGCTACTCCAATTATTGCGGCAAAGTTTGTAGAAGTACTGGAAGAAGCAGGTGTGCCTCAAGGAGTGATCAACTATATTCCGGGCGACGGAGCGGAAATCGGTGATTATCTGGTTGATCATCCGCAAGTCAGTTTAATCAGTTTTACCGGCTCCCGGGAAGTAGGAACCCATCTCTATGAAAGAGCGGCCAAAGTGCAAAACGGACAAATTCATTTAAAGCGTGTCATTGCCGAAATGGGAGGAAAAGATACCATTGTCGTTGATAAAGAGTCCGATCTTGATCTGGCAGCAAAGGCCATTATTATTTCTGCTTTTGGCTTTTCAGGACAAAAATGTTCGGCTGGTTCTCGTGTGGTAGCTCATCAGGATGTGTATGATACCGTACTGGAAAAAACAGTGAAACTCACCAAAGAGATTAAGGTCGGTGATCCCGCAAATCCTGAGAACTTTATGGGACCTGTGATTGATCAAAAGGCTTACGATAAAATTATGAGTTATATTGAGCTGGGCAAAGAAGAAGGCAGATTAGTCACAGGTGGAACGGGAGATGATGCAAAAGGTTACTTCATAACTCCCACCGTTTTTGCAGATGTTGATCCCCGGTCCCGGATCATGCAGGAAGAGATTTTTGGGCCTGTTGTAGCTTTTACGAAGGCCAAAGATTTTGATAATGCCTTGGAAATTGCCAATAACACGGAATATGGCTTAACCGGCGCCGTGATTTCCAACAATCGTGAGCACATCCAAAAGGCAGTTCATGATTTCCATGTTGGTAACCTATATATTAATCGACATTGTACAGGGGCCATTGTCGGCTATCATCCTTTCGGAGGGTTTAAAATGTCGGGAACCGATTCAAAAGCGGGGGGACCCGATTACCTTATACTCCATATGCAAGCCAAAACTGTATCTGAGATGTTTTAAAAATACTAGAGGGAAAGGAGAATAGTACAGTGACAACAAAAACCACATCCAGTTTGATCATTGATAAAACTCAAAAGTTTGGAGCCAATAATTACCTTCCGTTACCGGTTGTAATATCTAGGGCAAAAGGTGTGTGGGTGGAAGACCCTGAAGGTAATAAGTATATCGATATGTTAAGTGCCTATTCCGCTGTAAACCAGGGTCACAGACATCCCAAAATAATTCAGGCTTTAAAAGATCAGGCGGAGCGGGTCACCTTAACCTCACGTGCCTTTCATAACGATCAGCTTGGACTATTCTACGAAAAAGTGGCTCGCCTTACGGGTAAAGACATGGTGTTGCCTATGAATACCGGCGCTGAAGCGGTGGAAACTGCCATTAAGGCAGCCCGGCGCTGGGCGTATGAGGTTAAAGGATTGCCGGACAACCAGGCAGAAATTATTGCCTGCAAAGGGAATTTTCACGGCCGAACGATGACAGCGGTGTCCCTTTCTTCTGAGGAAGAATACAAACGAGGCTTTGGTCCCATGATTCCCGGAATTAAGCTGATCCCCTACGGGGATATCGAGGCATTAAAAAAAGCCATTTCGCCCAATACTGCTGCTTTTCTGGTTGAACCCATTCAGGGAGAAGCAGGGATTATTATACCGCCCAAAGGATTTTTGAGAGAGGCTTTTGACGTCTGTCAAAAACATAACGTATTGTTTATTGCCGATGAGATTCAGGCAGGGCTTGGGCGCTCAGGTAAAAGATTTGCTTGTGATTGGGAAAATGTTCAACCCGATATGTATATCTTAGGAAAGGCGCTCGGCGGAGGTGTGTTCCCCATCTCTTGTGTAGCTGCCAATAAAGAAATTTTAGGCGTCTTTAATCCCGGCTCCCATGGCTCAACTTTTGGGGGTAATCCTTTAGCTTGTGCTGTAGCGGTTGCCGCTCTGGATGTCTTAGAGGAGGAACGTTTGGCAGAACGATCTCTTGAGCTGGGTAACTATTTTCAAGAGAAATTAAGACAAATTAAAAGTTCTGTTATTAAAGAAGTACGAGGTAGGGGGTTGTTTATCGGTGTTGAATTGTATAATCCCGCCCGCCCATACTGTGAGCAGTTGAAAGAAGAGGGATTGTTATGTAAAGAAACGCATGAGACCGTGATCCGCTTTGCCCCACCGCTCGTCATTTCTAAAGAAGAGCTGGATTGGGCACTAGAAAGAATTTATAAAGTATTGCACACATCATGAGGTGGATATGATGGGTTCAACTATAACAAAAAGCAGTCAATTGGGAAAACACAAAACGGCTATAGACAAGGAATTGTTGGATTCTACAAGGTTGATCATAAAAGAAGCTTTAAACAAGTTGGGTTATCCGGATGCAATGTACGAGTTGTTAAAAGAACCGTTGAGAATGTTAACAGTTCGAATTCCCGTTCGTATGGATGATGGAAATATTAAAGTATTTACCGGTTATCGTGCGCAGCATAATGATGCTGTTGGCCCAACTAAAGGAGGCGTTCGCTTTCATCCTGAAGTAACCGAGCATGAAGTCAAGGCCTTGTCGATGTGGATGAGCTTAAAATGCGGGATTGTAGATCTTCCATACGGAGGCGGCAAGGGCGGAATTGTTTGTGATCCCAGAGAGATGTCTTTTGCTGAATTGGAAAGATTAAGCCGCGGTTATGTGCGAGCCATCAGTCAGCTTGTCGGCCCCACCAAAGATATTCCTGCACCGGATGTTTTTACGAACTCACAGATCATGGCCTGGATGATGGATGAATACAGTCGGATTCGTGAATTTGATTCACCGGCTTTTATTACTGGAAAACCGCTTGTTCTTGGTGGATCAGAAGGAAGGGAAAGCGCTACGGCAACAGGGGTTACGATTTGTATTGAAGAGGCAGCCAAGAGAAAAGAAATCGATTTGCAAGGAGCCCGCGTAATTATTCAAGGGTTTGGCAATGCAGGTAGTTTCTTGGCAAAGTTTATGCATCATTCGGGAGCAAAGGTTGTTGGGATATCTGACGCATTTGGTGCGTTGTATGATAAGGATGGACTGGATATTGCCTACTTGTTAGAACGGCGTGACAGTTTCGGAACGGTTACCCACCTGTTTAAAAATACGATAACAAATCAGGAATTATTAACAAAGGATTGCGACATTCTTGTTCCAGCCGCTGTATCAAATCAAATTACAGCAGACAATGCCCATTATATCAAAGCCTCTATTGTGGTTGAAGCGGCGAATGGGCCAACAACGTTGGAAGCCACTAGGATATTGACAGAACGGGGAATTCTGGTCGTACCCGATGTTTTGGCCAGTTCTGGCGGCGTTACCGTTTCATATTTTGAATGGGTGCAAAATAACCAAGGGTATTATTGGACAAAAGAAGAGGTTGACCTTAAACTGCGGAATATTATGATTAATGCTTTTGAAAAAATTTATAAGTTGGCAAATCATCGTAAGATTGACATGCGTCTGGCCGCTTATATGGTCGGGGTGCGCAAAATGGCGGAAGCTTCTCGCTTCCGAGGTTGGATTTGAGCCTGGAGGTGGAAATATGATCCATAGGATTACTAGTCCTTATGAAGGAACAATAGAAAAAGTATTGATCCAAGAAGATTCCTATGTTTACGAATGGGAAGCATTGTTTTTAATTAAAACGTTCGACGGTAATATTCAGGAAGTAGATATAGGTGCTAGCGGCTTTATTATCTCGCTTGAAGTAAAGAAAGGGGACTGGGTAACAGTTAATACAACTTTGGCTTATTTAAAAGATGATATGGTGATTACTGGAAGTGATTAATGACATTTTAACTGACAATAGAAAAAAAGTTAGGATCTCAAACCTAAGCTTTTCAGCTTGTAGACAAATTACCGAAGGTAAAGAAGGTCTACAAGCTTTTTTGTTGAATGCGTTCTAGCCAAGTCGTTAATGGCTAGTCGGTGAAAGTCCGACCTAAGTAGAACCAAGTCGCAGTAGCTAACAGACAACTGGTGAAGAAATCCTAAGGTTGAAGCCCTGTGACAAAGCAACCCCGAATATACGACAAGGAAGTCTTTTTGACCTGCAAGAATTATACAATCTTGAACCCACCCATCGTTTTGAAGCTGTATTTTCAACAATTGATATCGACCCTATTTTAGCTATAGTCAGTAAGAAGTCGTGTTACGGTGCTCCTGTTCAGCTGAATTATCCTGCGATGATTTACTCCCTGGTGGCAAGAATTACTGAGCGAATCCCGACGATTAAAGATTTGGTTCAACGTCTCAAACACGATTACATCTTTCGTCTTGACTGTGGTTTTCTTTTATCCGATGCCATTCCATCGGAAGCTTCCTATTCAAGAATGATCACTAAGATAGTGAGACCAATGTCCTAGAACAAGTACAAGAAACACTTCTGCATCAGGCGATATCAGAAGGATTTATTAACGATCATACCTTGGCTATCGATGCAACACACATAGAATCTCGAGACCGAGCTTCTTCTAAAGAAGAAAAACTTGAGAAAAAACCTAAGAAACGCGGACGCAAGCCAAAAACTGAATGAGAACAATGGCTCAAAGAAAAAATGGAACAAGAGGCCAAACTTCCGTTATTATGAGAAGCCGATTGAAGCCCAATTAAATGCCTCGTTGGAGGAACTACGTTCCTGCGTACCTTTGACCCCGAAATGGGGAGTGAAAAAGAATAGTAAGGGCAAGAACGAGTTTTGGTTTGGCTTCAAAGGTCATTTTGCTGTAGGAACACAAAGTCAGTACATTTTTCAATCCATCCTTTCATCAGGAAACCTGAATGATGGCAAAGCAGCGATTCCCCTTCTTAAAGGTGTTCAAAAGCGGTTCACTCCGTTGTCCATTCAATATGTCACCATGGATGCAGGATACGACTATTTGCCGATTTATGAACAAATTCATCACATGGGGGCCCAATCGATCATTGCCTACAATAAACGGAATAAACCTGAACCCGTAGGGTTCGATCATCATTTTGCGCCAACATGCAGCCGTTGCATCGTCAAAACCGGTCTCTAAGACTTCCATCGCTTTAGCAGCCTTATCTTCATAGTCTTCCAGCACTTGGTCTAGTAACAATCGAGCTGTTTTAACATCCGGAGCATCAAGGATGGCTCGAACTTTTGGATACAGCTCGTCTTTAAGGGCTTTGGGTGTAGCATCCAAGATGTTTCGCATGAAATGGGTCTGGCATCGTTGCCAGGTGACACCTTGAAAATGTGTCCGAATCGCTCTAACAAGACCGCGATGGTGATCAGAGACGATGAGGTCCACACCGCGAATGTCTCTGTCTTTTAGCCAGGAGAAAAACTCATTGATGGACTGTGAGATCAACCAACTTCAAGGAGATTATGTACTTTTTCTACAGGTCTCAGCGGTTTCGTAATCATAATCGGTTTATGATAAACACCTGCGGGAATTTGCACTTTCTCATAGGGTTCCGCTTCATCAATTAATTCCTGTGACAATTAAATGAAGTTTGTGAAGATGTGTTTTCTTTTAAACAAGATCACAGAATTTATTCGCAAACCGTTTACAGCTCGCAAGAGGGTTATTGAACATGGTTTTTGTAGTGAAAATTGCTATGCACTAGACAAAAATACCCTACATGGTATAGTATTTAATGAAAGGAGGGGAATGATACTGAAATCGCTGAAGCGACTATATTTTTTTCCACAAAAACATCTCATGCTGAGCATTCCAGTTGTCTTGGTGATCAGCTTTGTCACTGGCACTGTGTTCGATATGGGTTTTTTAAAGAATACCATAATAATTGCCACGGTGATTATGATTTATGCCACCGTAATCGGACTCAACATAAAGGAAATATTTTCTTTATCCCACAAAAAATTAATTGGTTTCTCCCTGCTGATTAATTTTTTACTGATTCCTTTATCTGCCTACATCTTGGGGATGACCTTTCTGAAGGAACAGCCGATGATCTTTACCGGACTTGCATTGGCTGCCCTGTTGCCAACAAGTGGCATGACCATATCATGGACTGGGATTGCCAAAGGCAATGTTTCAGGGGCTATTAAATTAACCGTTCTGGGATTAATTGCAGGTTCGTTGCTGACTCCTTGGTATTTACTGCTGATGGTAGGGGAGTATATAGAGATTGATATAGGTATGATTTTCAAATCGATCGTGATTATTGTTTTTCTGCCGTTACTTTTGGGACAGATCACGACCAAATGGCTGAGAAAAAAATATAGCATGGAAGAATTTAAAACGAAGATTAAACCCAACTTTCAACCTTTAAGTATCTGGGGAATGTTGTATGTCGTATTTGCCAGTGTCAGCATGAGATCAGAGGTGATAATGGAGAATATTCATTTAATTTTCATTTCTCTCATCACCTTAATAGCCTTCTACTTCATTAATTTTGCTTTAAGCACACTAATAGCCAAAAAATTTTTTAACCGTCAAGATGGATTCGCCCTTGTCTACGGAACTGCTTTGCGCAATTTATCCATTGCGATTGGATTGGCAGCAACCGCTTTTGGCACTGAAGCAGCACTGATTGTCACATTTGCATTTATTGTCCAACAGCAAGGCGTGGTGTTATACACCAAATTGGCACAATCACGTTGGTTTGCATTACAAACTCAATAAAATTTTAATTCAGCAAAGGGAGGAATACATGATGTCAAAAATGAAATTTAAAGTCAATGGTCAATCTGCGGGCCTTTCTGTGGAGATGAAAGCGGGTAAGCACACCGTGACTATTGACGAGGGCTCACAGCTGGGCGGTCAGGACAGGGGGCCCAATCCATTGCAAACGCTTTTGTGTGCATTAGCAGGATGTGAAAATGTAACCGCTCATGTTATTGCCAAGCAAATGAATTTTGATTTGCAAGGTATCACCTTTGAAATTACAGGGGAATTTGATCCTCGTGGCTTTATGGGGGACCCTAACGTTCGCACATATTTTGAAAAAGTTTATGTGACAGCCCGTGTGCACACAACGGAGAGTGAAGAGCGTATCAAGGAATTACAGAAAATGGTTGAACAACGGTGCCCTGTTTATGGTACGTTTAAAACAGCCGGCATCGAGATGCATGATAACTGGATCAAAGCATGATCAGCTTTTGTTCAACAGCATAAAGATCTGTCGTAAGGGGGAGATGTTTACTCTCCCTTTTTTATTGGTGTTGTCAAGCGTTGCCACTCTGCAATCGTTAAGAGTATAATAGAACACCTCTACAAATAAATAAAAATATGTCTACCAGATATAAGCCGGCCGTTGGTAATGAGTGGTTCGTGCTTTTAGAAATTTAGCTGAATCATAAGGTTCATTTGTCAGCCACATAGCATAAATAATACGAACCCAATTATTGGCTAAAGCACGCAATGCAACATTGATGACTTTTTCCTTCACATCATTTAAAGAAGTTGTTTTAGATGAAATAAATGAAGAAGAGATAGACCGAATGATAATTTAGAAATTTTACATTTTGATTGAATGAACCACAAACAAAAAATGACCTCCCTGACAAACTCGCTTAATTACGCCATTACCTGTAGCAAATCGAATTATTCCTTGAGGAGTGTCGTATTCTATAAATGGAAATTCATCTTCGACTGCATCATACTGAGGTCTATCATGTCTCCAGTCTTCAATTTGTGATAACCCAAGCCTACCTTTTTAATCAAGCTTCGTAAGTACTTCTCTGAGAAGAGGATAGTTCTGTAACTATCGAAACTACAGCTGATGCAATTGTTGTGGCGGGAGACTTATGAAACCATTTTAGTCAAGAAGCGCGATGTATGAGTAAAATATCTGTGGGAGGCCACCAAGCGAAGCGCGGTGAAGAAAAGCAAAAAATCCATGAAACGAGGTTCTCTTTCCTATTACATAGAATTGGGCAAAAAACAAATAAGGAAGGAGAGAGCCTCTATGAAGCAGTTTAGCATAAATATCCCCAAATTAAAAGAAATCGAGCAAATGGTTTGGCGGATAGCGCAGGATATCTGTGTGAAATTGACAGAGAACATACTGGAGGAATTGGACCAATACATAGCTGAGCATCGGGATACAGGTCGTTATAAACTGAAGGAAAAACGTCCGTTAGGCATCAACCTGCTATTTGGGTATGTAGGAGGTGAAACGCAACTACTATTACGACCGTACAGCGTTTCCCAAACGTGTGATGAAGAAACTGCATGGTACGATAAGCGGGGTGATCAGACGGCATAACATCCCCTGTCTGCAACATGGTGCAGGAAAACCGGTATATGATGCTCTGAAAAGGTTAGTGGGCTTTTAAAAAAGGAGAAAGAGAATACAGCAATGGAGGAAAAAAGATGTAATCGCTTACAAGGGAAGAGCGCTAATACTTGAATAAAAAGTTGTTTGGGGAACATCCCACAAAAACTTGACGCAGCCCTAATTAAAGAAAAGGGTTGACACAATAGGTATTATTATGTTTTAATAATCATTGCTGATTATGATTTTTAGACTTAGGATCTAGTGCCGTAAGGCGTGGGGGTTCGACTCCCTCCACCCGCACCATGTTTATAAACAGATTTTTTGAACAAACTAATAAATGTTAGTTGTCCGTGTCAATCTTAATAATATATGGCGTGCGGAAATAGCTCAGGGGTAGAGCACCACCTTGCCAAGGTGGGGGTCGCGGGTTCGAATCCCGTTTTCCGCTCCATTTTTTATGTTTGCCGGGGTGGCGGAATTTGGCAGACGCACAGGACTTAAAATCCTGCGGTTGGTGACAACCGTGCCGGTTCGAGTCCGGCCCTCGGCACCATTAATGCTGAGTGATACTACGTTGGAAAAACATCTTTGTGAGGGAAGATTGTAGTACCCGCAAGATGCACCATAGTAGTCAGCAACATCACAATGTAATGCAACCCTGCGCCCTTAGCTCAACTGGATAGAGCGTTTGACTACGAATCAAAAGGTTGGGAGTTCGAGTCTCTCAGGGCGCACCATTGTCGGGGAGTGGCTC
>NZ_JAUSUQ010000027.1 GCF_030814135.1 Caldalkalibacillus uzonensis
CCATTTTTCTGGGTAGTCATCCGAATCTGCCTTGATTTAAAAGCATTTTGTAAATTTTGTTTGTCCAAAAAAGGTTTCAAACTGTCGAACTCGGGGCTCAACTTCTGCGCTTAAAAGATAGAGGATTATTAAGAGAAGGCTATTGGGCAGATATCGTGGTTTTTGATCCAGACACGGTTCTCGACCGTTCCACTTATGAAGATCCTTTGCAGGAACCGACAGGTATTCACTATGTCCTGGTCAATGGAGAATTGACAGTAAAAGATGGAGAATACCTCGGGACTACGGCAGGACAAGTAATTCGTAGAAAAACTTAAGGAGATAAATTATTAAAACTCTCTAACAATATGAGCAGGTGATAAAAATAACATCCACTC
The DNA here is from genome assembly GCF_030814135.1 of Caldalkalibacillus uzonensis. Classification (NCBI taxonomy): domain Bacteria; kingdom Bacillati; phylum Bacillota; class Bacilli; order Caryophanales; family Bacillaceae; genus Caldalkalibacillus; species Caldalkalibacillus uzonensis. The sequence goes on from NZ_JAUSUQ010000027.1 coordinate 378, forward strand.
AGCTTTTGAAATTGAGTGGATGTTTCTACTTTTTTTAAGATGAAAAGGCTGAAACAATTGGTGGGCAAGTTGTGGGTGGCCTATGATATCGTCTATCTTGCCCTTGCGGTGCTGATCATTGCGGTTATGGCGGCTGCAACTGGCGAAATATTAAATTATACCATGGGTTTTAATCCTTGGGTGGGTATTATAGGCATTACCCTTTTAGTAGGCGTACTTAATTTTTATGGTGAGAAGCTCATTGAAAGGTTTAAAACCTTAGGTACTTTAGCATTAATGAGCGGCTACATCATTTTCAGCATTCTTGTTATTTCATCGACTTGGGGAGAGGCCAGACAAGTGCTGGCCACAGGGGATACCAGTTTTATTCCCGGAGACGTTGGAATCGGGCTGGTCACCTGGACGGGTATATTATATGTCGGCTACAATTTGGCGGTGTATCCAGCAGCGTTGTTTACTGTCAAAAGGCAAAAGTCAAGAAAACATTCGCTCTGGTCCGGAGTGATTGCCGGAGTTTTAATGACATTTCCTTGGTTTTTAACATATTTTGCGATTCTAGGCTTTTATCCAAAGGAAGAAGTGTTAGGAGCCCGGGTGCCTTGGCTTGTGATGCTAGAAGGATTTGGAAATTGGGTTGTTGTCCTGTTTGGGGGGGTTGTGGGATGGACCTTGATTGAGACCCAACGGGAATGATACATGCCTTTATTAACAGGATCAATGCCAACCTGAAGGAGTTTGGCAAACAGCCCCTTTCCGGAAAACAAAATGCGTTGATTGCCGTTGGTGCTCTCGTTGGTTCAGTTGTTTTAGCTCAGGTGGGAATTATAGATCTTATTGCCAAAGGATACACTTTCATGGTTACTGCATGATCGCCGTCTATGCCATTCCCTTATTAACCATTGGGGTCATCCGTATCTTTAATCCGGAATGGAAGAAAGAACTGTGGACTCAAGAAAAGAAGGAAGAAGCAGGGTCATAGACATTTCAGAACCAAACCATCTCCCAATTAAGGGGGGAGACAAGGCTCCGTATCTTTGTCTCCCCCTTTCTATACTTTCAACAGGCTGTATGGTAAACTTGTTGTTAGATAAAATGGTTACGATCGTCAGTCATCCAAGTTCGTCGCCTTTTACTAAAATGGTGAAAAGGAGATTGAATGATGGAAAAGGAAATTTTACAAGCCATAAGGGAATTGTCGGCAGGAATGAAATTGCTTCACAGGATAGTCTAGAAAAGAGAATGGGCGGTCTGGAAACAAGGATTGAAAGTTTAGAAAAAAGAATGGATGAGAGTGTTTGACGCCATTGAGGCTAGCCTTGAGATTCTGGTCAGAGAGAACCATGAAAACAAGCTGGAAATCTTGAGGCTCAAAAGGGCAAAATGAACTGGGTGTATTTTCCTTAAAAAGACCAGGTCGAATACGGTCTTTTTTCTTTAATCACAGATGAAAACAGTTAACGAATGTAACTTGCATATTGTCGAATTTATCATAACAGAAGCAGAAGACCATAAAAGTGCAGTAACGAAACTGTTGGGCACAAGATGATATACTTACATTAAGCATTTCTACAGGGGGGATAAGATGAACTTGGGTCAACTTTTTCAATTTTCAGTTTATAGATATCCTGACAATATAGCAATTGTACAAGGAGACAGAAGAGTAACTTTTGCCGAGTTAAATCAAGAAGTTAACCGCGTGGCTTCTTCACTGCAACGTCTTGGTTTAAAAAAACAGGATAGGGTGCTGGTGCTCCTCAAAAACAGAATAGAAACCATTGTTTTGTTCTGGGCCATTCAAAAAATAGGTGCTGTATTCACTCCTATTAATTTACGTCTCTCACCGGAAGATATCCATTATTGTATTAACGATGTGGAAGCAAAATTTGTTATTTTTGAAGAATCAAGCGCTCATACCGTCATGCAGGGAGAATTAAGCTCAAGGCCGATCTATATAGGTCTTAATGTAGATAACGTTGATGTTAGTTACACAGAACTTTTAAATCATGGCAGTGAAACCTTTTATTCGACCCTAATCGACGACGATGATATATCCGTTATTCTGTATACTTCAGGGACAACTGGCAGACCCAAAGGTGTGCCGCGCAGCCATAAAAATGAATATGCCTCAACACTGGCCCATATTTTTCAGTGCTACTATGAATGGCATGAATGTACCCTCGGGGTGATGCCTATCTATCATACAATGGGATTGAGATCTTTGATTGCCATGGTCCTTTGCAACGGTACATTTGTTTCTATGCCAGATTTTGATGCTCATGAGTGTTTAAATACCATGGTTGAGGAAAAGGTCTCTTGTTTGTATTTGACACCAACCATGTATCATGATCTTGTTCACCATCCTGAGGTAAAGTATATGACTTTCCCCTCTTTACGGACCCTTGTGTATGCAGGGGCTCCGATGTCCAAAGCATTGATTCAAAAATGTACCGAAATATTTGCACCACAACATTTTATAAACCATTACGGGAGTACAGAGATCTATACGTTCACAACATGTTCTGAGGTAACCAAAAAGCCAGGTTGTGCAGGCAAGCCTGGCATTCACCAACATATCAGATTGGTCGTTCCAGATCCAGAGAGAAAAGCTTCCCCATTAGAAACAGTAAAAAAAGGGGAAATCGGTGAAATTATTGTTGATATGAGTTCCAGTGAAGCATTCAAAGGGTACTGGAACCGGCCTGATGCGACGGCTAGTTCAATAAAAGATGGATGGTATTTTACAGGAGATTTAGGTTATGTTGATGACGAGGGAGATCTATATATTGTCGGCCGGATTGATGAAATGATTTTATATGGTGGGGAAAATATCCACCCTCAGGAAGTGGAAAGGGTGATACAGGATCACCCTAAGGTTGAAGATGTGGTGGTTGTGGGGGAAAAAGATGAACGTTGGGGCCAAATCGTGGTTGCCTATGTCGTTCCTAAAGATGACACAGTCAGCGTTCAGGAGCTGGATCAGTATTGCAAACAGCATAAACAACTCTCTAATTATATAAGACCACGCAAATATATATTTCTCGCTGAATTGCCCAGAACAACCGCTGGAAAGATTGCCTATCGCAAATTACGGGATGGTCAATACTCTGAATATATATTTTAAAAATTTTATTATCTGTAATGAGAAGATTTTAAAAATAAGGCATTAAGCCAAGAGAGGAGGCGTTTATTTGGCTGATATATTAATGGTTGATGATGATTTAGAAAGCCGTTTGACTGTCCGGTCTGTCATCAAAGAGAGTCAATACCAGTATCTTTCTTTTAGGGAAGAACAGTCTGTCAAAGATGCATTGTTACATTTGAAGCATCATCAACCAGTGTTGGTGATCATCGATCTTTCACTCCCTGATGGAAACGGGTTGGAGCTTGGTAAAGCTGCTCTTGAATTGTATCCCCAACTCCCAGTTATGGTTATAACACAGTTGCAAATGTTTGAGACAGTCCAGGAGTGTATCAATGCCGGCTTTGCAGCGTATTATTTGAAACCGGTTACAAAATTTGAGCTCCTGACTACTTTTAACCGTTTACTAAAATTCAGATTGTCAAGAGAAACTCACCAATTTATGAACAATACTTCTGCACAATCAGTTCAAACCGACTTAGCCAATCCAATTAAGACTGCCATTCACTACATTCAAGCACATTATAGTGAGCCCATTACACTTAATGAATTAGCAGATAAGGTATACTTGAGCCCTTCCCACTTTAGCCGATTATTTAAAGAGGAAACAGGAACAACATTTGTGGAATATTTAACAAGTTATCGTATCGAAAAATCTAAAAGCCTCTTAAAAATGACCTCTCTGCCCATAGAGGTAATTGCTAATAATATTGGTTTTACCAGCGCCAGTTATTTTGCAACAACATTTAAAAGAATAGAAGGTATGAAACCCAGCGAATACCGCAAATTATTTTCCAATCTGACAAAAATTGAGTGATCAAAACTTAAAACCTTAATTAAGAAGATTTTAAAACTTCCCTCGGGGAAGTTTTTTTATAATGTTAAGCAAACACCGGACGAACTTGGGGTGGGATGCATGGAACAGATTATCAAGGCCTTAGAGCGGTGCTTGGTTCTGCAACAAAAAGCGGTCCTGGCTACGATCATTAAAACAGAAGGTTCAACATACAGACAGGTTGGAGCAAAATGTTTAATCCAGGAGGATGGTCAGCTCATCGGTGTTTTAAGCGGTGGATGTGTGGAAGGTGACCTTTATACTTATTGTCAGGAAGTGTTATCAACGGGAGAATGCATGTCCATTAAGTATGATTTTCGCAGAGACGATGATCTGGTCTGGGGGCTTGGGGTGGGCTGTGAAGGAGCTTTAACCATTTGGCTTCAGCCTTTTGATCCCGTAAAACGGCCTGAGCAAGCCAAATACATCCTAACACTTTATCAACAGGTGCTTTTCAGCACAACACCCCAGACTGTGCTGACAATTGTCTCTTCTGATGATTCATCAAGAATTTGGCCGGGGGCTCAGTGGATCCTGAAAAAGGATGGGTTTAAGGAAGGACAGAGCTTGCCAAATCAATATAAAAGGTTAATAGAAAACAGTATTTTTACAAATAAAATGGTGAAAAAGGTTTCTCAATTAACAGAGGGGACGGTCACAATCGATGGAAGGCGCATTAATGTAACCGTTTTTATAGATAAAATCAAGCCAATCCCCCGGATGGTCATTTTTGGGGCAGGACCGGATGCAGTGCCATTGGTCAGGGGAGCCAAACTGCTTAACTGGCATGTCACCGTGGTTGATCACAGGTCTGCTTATGCGACATCATCCCACTTGCCAGATGCGGATCAAGTCATTTTAGTGCCATCCGGCCAGTTTCCAAAAGATCTGGTACTCGGCCCGGGAACGAGTGCAGTCATTATGTCACATCACTTTCATCAAGATTCGATTTATTTGAAGGGGCTTTTACATGAACATATATCATTTATAGGTATTTTAGGTTCCCGTAAGCGGACGGAAAAACTATTGGAAGCATTGCGTGTGAATGATTCCCAGACCAATGACCTGGATCAAAGTAACTTATATTATCCAGTAGGCTTAGACATTGGTGCTGAGACACCTGAAGAGATTGCATTAAGTATTCTTTCAGAAATTGTGGCTCATTACCACAACCGCTCCGGTGGATCGTTAAGTATGCGTAAGGGCCCTATTCATCCAAGGAGCCAATATACCAGTCAAGAAATTAATGGTCCAAAAGCCTTCCAATCTCTTGGGGTGGAAAAAGTGCCATGATGACGAAATCGGTTTGGATACTTGTTCTGGCAGCCGGTTTTTCAAAACGAATGGGTGAACAAAAGTTATTGCTCCCAATTGGAAAAGAGAGTTTGTTAAGATATGTGGTTCAAAAAGCAGTCAAAGCCCAAAGCAGTGGTGTGGTGGTGGTCTTAAATCCAAATTTTCCTCAATTGTTTGATGAACTAAAGAATCTGCCGGTGTATATAGTTTGGAACCCAAAGGCCCATCTTGGATTAGGTTCTTCCATTCAATATGGGATCCAATCATTACCCGCCTCTGCAGAAGCAGTGACGGTATTATTAGCCGATCAGCCTCATATTAACCTTGATGTGATCAAGCGGGTAATGAAAACGTATTGGGATACACAAGCACCCATCGTTCAGGCTAACTACCTGGGGCAACCCGGTCACCCTGTTCTGTTTGACAAAAGTTTGTTTTCGGAATTGATGTCCTTAAAAGGAGACCGAGGTGGAAAAGACATTATCAATAAATATAAACAATATCAAAAATGGGTTTATATTCCATATATTCCACCTACAGACATTGATACCTACGAAGATTATCAGCATATTATTTTGGAAAAGGGAGATGAAGTATGACTGGTAAACAGATTGGCCGCCGTATGAAGCGTATTGAGGACGCACGGCTGACAACGGGAAAAGGAACATTTATTGAAGACTTGAGCCCCGTGCCGAATATTCACCATGTGGCCATTTTACGAAGCCCTTATGCACACGCTTACATTAAAGAGATACGAACGGAAAAAGCATTAAAGATGCCTGGTGTAAAGGGTGTGGTAACGGGAAAGGATGTTTCAGCACTGACCAAACCTTTTCCGGTTGGGGTTTCTCAACCTATTGACTATTATGCCATAGCAGTGGATAAAGTGCGTTATGTCGGTGAACCGGTTGCGGTAATAGTGGCCCAAAACAGGTACTTGGCTGAAGATGCTTTGGAAAAAATTGAAGTTGATTATGAGCCTTTGCCGGCCGTTGTGGACATTGAGGAAGCACTGAAACCAGATGCCCCTCTGCTGCACGACAATGTGGGGTCCAACATCGCCAACCATCGTTTCTTTGATTACGGGAATGTTAACAAAGCCTTTGCAGAAGCAGATTTAGTCGTTAAGCACAAATTTTATTATCCAAAATATAGTGCCACACCAGTAGAAACCTATGGTGTTATTGCAAATTTTGATCCAAGTGAAGAAAGTTATACGGTTTGGGCCAATTTCCACGGGCCTTTCACATTGCACTCGGTAATGGCTGCTGCGCTAGGAACCCCGAGTCACAAATTTAGGGTGATTGTACCTAAAGACATAGGCGGTAGTTACGGTATTAAATCGGCTGTTTATCCTTATATGGTCCTGATGGCGGTTGTAGCCAGACAAGTGGGTGTTCCTGTCAAATGGATCGAAGACCGTCAAGAGCATTTGCTGGCCAGCTCAAGTGGAACCGACCGTGTCACCTGGATCGAAGCCGCCGTTAAGAAAGACGGCACTGTGACAGGGCTTAAAATGAAGTTTGCGGACAATGTGGGCGGCTATATCCGTGCGCCTGAACCGGCCTGTCTGTACAGGACTCACTCCAATACAACAGGTGCCTACCGCATTCCACATTTACAAATGGAAGCGATTGCAGTCATGACCAACAAATGTCCGACCGGTTTAATCCGGGGGTACGGGGGACAGCAGCTTTATTTTCCACTGGAACGGATCATGCATATGATTGCTGAACGGTTAAATATGGATCCGGCTGAGGTGATCAGAAAAAATCTGATTAACAAACACGAATTTCCATACCGTACGGCTTCAGGCGGCCTGTATGACAGCGGGGATTATCATCAAGCATTTGACCTTGCCTTGCGGACAATAGATTATGAAAATTTCAGAAAGAAGCAGAAAGTAGCATGGTCACAAGGAAAATATATTGGCCTTGGTTTGGCTTGCATCGTAGAACCCTCAGGTTCAAATATGGGTTATGTCACGATTGCCCAAACAGCGGAGGAGCGGACCAAAGGGTTACCAAAGTCAGGATGTGCAGAAGGGGCCACAGTTGCAATTGATCCCATGGGGGGAATCAGTGTGAGAATAAGCACTACTCCGACTGGCCAAGGCCATGAAACGGTAGCGGCACAAATCGTGGCTGATGTTTTGGGCGTTGATCCAGAGTCTGTGCGGGTAGTGGCCGAAATGGATACCGTGACGAGCCCGTGGACGGTTGCTTCCGGAAGTTATTCCAGCCGTTTTGGCCCCATCGGCTCCAGTGTGGTTTTTCAAGCGGCTCAAAAAGTTCGTCAGAAACTGTTAAATATTGCTCAAAGTCTGCTAAAAGTGCCAGTCCGTGAGCTGACCATGGAAAACGGCAAAGTATTTGCCAAAAACCGGCCCGAGCTGCAAATTTCGTTGAAACGGCTGATTGGTTCTGCCCATTGGAATCCTGAAGGATCATTGAATGGACTTGAACCGGGTATTCACGAAACGGCGTTTTTCTCAATATCCACAGCCTTACCGCCGGATGAGCATGATCTGGTGAATGGCTCTGTTACTTATGGATTTGTGGCAGATGCTGTCACTGTGGAAGTGGATATTGAAACGGGTGAAATTAAGATATTGGATTATATTACAGTTCATGACGCAGGGAAAAGGCTCAATCCATTGATTGTGGATGGACAAATCTACGGGGGTTTGGCTCATGGATTGGGCGGTGCAATGTATGAAGAACTGGTCTATGACCGCCAGGGACAAATGTTAACTGGAAGTTTTATGGACTATTTGTGCCCCACGGCAACAGAGATGCCCGACGTGACAATTAAACATTTGGAAACACCTTCGCCATTAACGCCATTGGGAGCAAAGGGATTGGGAGAGGGAAATACCATGAGTACCCCTGTGGCTATTGCCAATGCTGTCACAGATGCGTTAAAGCCACTTGGAATTGTCATTGACAGATTGCCATTGTCTCCAAATTATATATGGTCTAAAGTCCGGCAATCAAAAAGTAAACTAAAAGCTTAACTGACCTTGATGGGCAACAATTCACATCCAATTATAAGGAGGAGTAAAGTATGAATGGAAACGGCAAGATTGAACTGCCAGGGAACATTGAGCATGTTTTTAATAAACTGTTGGATCCTGAAGTTCTGCAAAATTGCATCATGGGTTGTAAGCATTTAGAACAAATCGATGAGTCAACTTATAAGGCAGAGCTATCTGTTGGTATTGCTGCGGTCAAGGGAAAGTATGATGCAACCATCATATTAAAAGATGTAGAACAACCAAATCATTACAAGTTAGTTGTCAAAGGAGAAGGCAGTCCAGGTTTTGTGAATGCGGAAGGTGCAATTAACTTAACAGCAATGGATGATCAGAATACCTTGTTGAAGTACTCGTATACGGCTAATGTGGGTGGCAAAGTGGCATCAATTGGACAACGTATGCTGGGAGGGGTGGCTAAACTGATCATCAGCGACTTTTTCAAACGGGCCAAAAAGGAACTAAGCAAAATACATCATTCGGCTTAATATTTAAAACGGTTGTAAGAGAGGAGTGAGTTGATGAAACCTGCCCCTTTTGACTATTACCGACCAAGTACTTTGGAAGAAACTTTGCAGCTATTAACAGAGTTTGAAGAGGAAGCAAAAATCATTGCCGGTGGCCAAAGCTTTATTCCTATTTTAAATATGCGTCTGTCAGAGCCTGGAGTTTTGGTAGATATCAACCAATTATCTGATTTGGAGTATATAACAGTGGAAGACGGTTATTTAAAAATTGGTGCCTTGACCAGACAGCGTACCCTTGAACTGTCTTCACTGGTTCAGCAACATGTCCCTTTGCTAAGTGAGGCGCTTCCTTTCATAGGCCACTTGCAGACCCGCAACAGGGGAACGGTGGGAGGGAGCTTGGTGCATGCTGACCCTAGCGCCGAAATTCCATTAGCTTTATCCGTATTAAATGCGGAAGTGGTGTTACGCAGCACTGAAGAGATACGTACTGTGGAAATCGGTGACTTTTTCCTGACCTACCTGACTGCAAATATATTACCGCATGAGTTGCTTACAGAAATCCGTATACCATCAGCCAACATATTGCCGGGTTATGCATTTGTGGAATTCAGCCGCAGGCATGGGGATTTTGCCATTGTTGCCGTAGCCAGCCAACTTGCTGCTGATCAAGATGGTCGTATTCATTCAGGACGATTAGCACTTGGGGGGATTGACGCCGTACCTGTTGTGGCGGATGACGCCATCAATATATTAATTGGCCGCCAACCAACAGATGAGTTGATAAACCAAGCTTTAGAGCTTGCTCTGGAAGATGCTGACCCTGACGATGATTTGCACGCCTCAAGGGAATACCGGCTCCAATTGGCTAGGGTTCTGGCCAAGCGGGCGCTCCTTACAGCATATGAACGGGCACTGAAAAGGAGGTGAATGATATGGACAAGGTTTTGCGAGACGAAAAAATGGTAGTTAGAGTCAGCATAAATGGGACTGTTGTTGAAGACACAGTGGAACCCCGTAAATTGTTAAGTGATTTTTTAAGAGAAAATTGTGGTTTAACAGGAACTCATGTAGGTTGTGAACACGGTGTTTGCGGGGCGTGCACTGTACGGGTTAATGGGAAAGCGATTCGAAGCTGCCTGATGTTTGCCGTACAAGCGGATGGGAGCGAAATTGTAACAGTAGAAGGGTTGGCTGCTGAGGGGCGTATGCATCCGCTGCAACAGGCGTTCTCCGAGTGTCATGCACTGCAATGTGGTTTTTGCACCCCCGGAATATTAATGTCGAGTGTGGAGTTGTTGGAACAAGCACATGTGCCTGACCGGCATGAAATTATTGAAATGCTTTCCGGTCATCTCTGCCGCTGTACGGGTTATAAAGGAATTGTTGATGCTATTGAAAAAGTAGTTGGTGATAAATCTCAATAATGATGAAGGAAGGTGAGTAATATTGGACCTGGCTTCGCTTTTTGAGTTTGCCGTGACCAGGTATCCACAACATACAGCTCTTGTGGATGGAGAGTATAGGCTGTCTTATGAAGAATTGAACACACATGCCTGCAGGCTTGCGGCTGGTCTGCAATCCTTGGGTATCACTCAAGGGGACAGAATTGTGCTCATTATGAAAAACCGCATGGAAATGGTCATCTTTTATTGGGCCGTACAAAAAATCGGGGCAGTTTTTACCCCTATTAATTTCAGGCTATCTGCTGATGAAGTCAGATACTGCATCCAAGACGCTGATGCCAAAGCGGTCGTCTACGAACCGGTTAGTGAGGACGTGGTTTTGGAGGCCACCAAAGAGGCTCGGCCTTTGTTAATCAGTGTTTTGGGAGCCCAAGGTACGGAACTGACTTATGAACAGCTGTTGGAAACTGATGTAAGAGGATTTCAACAGCCGCAAATCACAGATGAAGAAATCTGTTTAATGTTATATACATCGGGAACAACGGGCCGTCCAAAAGGTGTGCCCAGAAGCCACAAAAATGAATATGGTGCAGCTTTGGCCCACATTATTCAAAACCAATATATACGTCACGAAAGTACAATCGGGGTAATGCCATTATATCATACAATGGGTATGCGCTCATTATTATCCACCATGTTTTTGAATGGCAAACTTGTTATGATTCCTGATTATGACGCAGCACTAACACTGAAAATACTTGCAGATGAGAAGATTTCCTGTGTGTATCTGGTTCCAACCATTATTCATGATTTGATCCATCACCCGGATTTTGAACAATATGATCTTTCTGCACTTAAAAAGGTAGGGTATGCCGGGGCTCCAATGACAACGACACTTATAGACAAATGTTTTGAAAAGATAAAACCTGATGTGTTTGTCAATCATTATGGCAGTACTGAGGTATATACATTCTCCATATGTGATTATCTGGATAGAAAACCGGGAAGTGCAGGAAAAGCAGGTTTTCATCAACAACTGCAGGTAGTGACTCCTGATCCCGAAGGCAAGTCCAAACCTTCTGATATTGTCTCGCCAGGAGAACCGGGTGAAATCATAGTCAATACCAAATCAATTGAAGCCTTTAAAGGTTACTGGAACAAGCCAGATGCCACCCGCAAAGCGATTCGTGACGGATGGTATTTTACCGGTGATATGGGGGTGATTGATGAGGAAGGAGATTTGTACGTGGTAGGCAGAGTGGACGATATGATTATTTCAGGAGGAGAAAATATCCATCCACTGGAAGTCGAGGATGTCATAGCTAAGCACCCCAAAGTATTTGAAGTCGCTGTTGTTGGTTTGCCTCATGAGAGATGGGGGCAGGAAGTGACCGCCTTTGTAGTGGCAAAAGACAATACCTTAACAGCTGAAGAGCTTGACCAATTTTGTAAGTCTTCGTCAGACCTGGCCAATTTTAAGCGGCCCAAGAAATATGTGTTCATATCTGAGATACCCAAAAGCCCAGTAGGTAAAATTTTACGAAGAAAATTAATTGCAGGAGAATATCAAACTGTTGGAGAACATTCAAACTTAAAGGTTTAAAGGAGCGTGTAAAATAATGACAAATACAAAGGTAAGTCAATGGGATCACATTCGTGTGGAAAAGAATGCGGACAGACAGACGGCCAGCATTATTTTGGATCGTCCGGAAAAAATGAATACCTTAAGTTTTATGGGCCGTTCTCATCTGAATGAGATATTTGAACAGTTAAACCAAGATGATGAAGTTCGCGTGATCATTCTTAAAGGTGCGGGGGAAAAAGCCTTTTCTTCCGGGGGAACGATTACGGAGTTTATGGAGCGCCATCCAGAGGAGTTGTCTGTATTGCATAAAAACGTGGCTGCTCCTGAACGGTCATCGAAGCCTGTTATTGCACAGCTTCAGGGGTATACGTTTGGTGTGGGCTTAGAAATTGCCATGGCTTGTGATTTCAGAGTGGCAGCTGATAATACGCTATTGGCCCTTCCTGAACTGAACCTGGGTATGATTCCAGGCAGCGGGGGAACACAGCGCATTGCTCGTATTGTCGGGATTGGAAGAGCCAAAGATATGATTATGCGTGCTCGCCGTATTCCGGCAGATGAAGCCTATCAATGGGGGTTACTAACAAGTGTGGTTTCCCCGGAAGAGCTGGATAATGAGGTTCAAAAGCTTGTTGATGAATTGCTCCGCTTCTCTCCTTTAGCGCTTAAGGTACTTAAACAGGTTATTAATGCTTCCCAAGAAGGACCATTGAGTGCCGGACTTGAAATTGAGGGATATGCGTACGGCATGTTGCGTGGAACTGAGGACTTTAAAGAGGGTGTCAAAGCATTTGCGGAAAAACGTTCTCCTAAATTTGTTGGAAGATAAGGTGGCCATTGTAAATCCATAATTAAATCTGTTTACATGGTAAAAATATGAAACACTGAGGGGCGAAAGAATGAAAAAAATAGTCATTGGAATAACGGGAGCCAGTGGATCCATTTATGGAATAAGAACAATAGAAGCGCTCAGTCACTTACAAGTAGAGACACATGTTGTTATCAGTCCATCGGCAATAAAGACAATTGTTTATGAAACTGATTATACACTGGAGCAAATTGCGTCCATTAGTACAAAAGTATATGAGCATAATGATATCGGAGCAAGCATCTCAAGCGGTTCATTTATTGTTGATGGTATGATTATAGCCCCTTGTTCAATTAAAACACTATCATCTATTGCCAACAGTTTTAATGACAACTTGATTACACGAGTGGCAGATGTAACGTTGAAGGAAAGAAGAAAACTTGTGCTTTTGCTTCGTGAAACACCTTTACATTTGGGTCATATTAAATTAATGCAATCAGTGACTGAGATGGGGGGGATCATTCTTCCTCCTGTGCCAAGTTTTTACCATAAACCAAGAACAATTGATGATATTGTCAATCACAGTGTCGGAAAAGCTTTGGATCAGTTTGGAATAGAAGCTCGCTTATTCGAAAGATGGAAAGGACTAAAATAAAGGAGGCTCCCCAAGAATTGCAGTATAAGTTTTATTTGTAATTGAGCTTCTTTTGGTTCTTCTCCCCCTGTTAGGCTTCCGTCGTGCCTTCGGGGGTTGATATGGACATTCGTCACTTATCGATAGGCACCTCTCCTTTAAACTCATGAGAAGAAGAGAGAAAAAGAGGCAGAGGGGTCCGGTGCTGGTCGGCCATGGATAAGATATTAAAGCTGCTGAAAAAGGGGACCAAATTGGGATGAAAAATATATTCTAGTGTTGCAACGAGGGTTATAGAGAGGAGTCCATTTTATGCAGGTTAAAACCGATTTTTTCAAAAAAAATTATATTGCAGGTCAATGGATTGAATCCAGTACAGGGGAAATGATAATTTCTATCAATCCAGCCACAGAACAGATAATCGGTTCATCTCCCAAGTCAGGGTTGGAAGATATCCGCTTAGCAATTGATTCAGCAGCACATGCTTTTCAAGCAACGGATTGGAGATACAATTCAGCTAAACGTTCAGAGGCATTAATGAGATGGGCTGCTAAACTTAACGAGGAGAAGGAAAGTATAGCCAAAATATTAACCATGGAAAATGGAAAAACAATTAGAGAGTCAAGAATTGAATTAACAGCTTGTATCGATACCCTTAAGTATTATGCTGGAATGGCCCGCAGTTTGTTTGGACGCTCTATTACTCCATCAGCAGAGTCATACAGCATAATTGATAAAGAACCAATAGGGGTTGTGGGTATTATTTCACCATGGAACTGGCCGGCTATGCTCATGATTCGGGAAGTAGCCCCAGCTCTTGCTGCTGGTAATGCAGTGATCTTAAAGCCTGCCAGCCAAACGCCTTTAACTAGCCTTACTATTGTAAAATTAGTTGATGAGGTAGAAGAGTTTCCTGCTGGAATTGTAAACATGGTGACTGGACCGGGAGCGCTGATTGGTAATGAGCTGACAATAAATCCGAAAGTTGATGCACTCAGTTTTACAGGTGATACTAATACAGGTAAGCAATTAATGAAGCAAGCTGCTGACAAGGTTAAGAAATTAGCATTAGAATTGGGAGGAAAATCACCTCATATTCTTTTTCCAGATGCCAATCTTAAAAAAGCGATTCCGAACATAACTCACTCAATATTTATTACTGCAGGTCAAATGTGTTTTGCCGGCACCCGGGTCATTGTACATGAATCCATACACAAAGAAGTAGTTGAAGCGCTTCGTCAACAAGCAGAAAGATTAAAAGTTGGCAATGGCCTTGAAGAATCAACAGACATGGGCCCAGTCATTTCGGAAAAACAATTAAAGAAGGTGTTAGAATACTGTGATATTGGCCGGGAAGAGGCAAAACTGGTAACAGGGGGTAATAGACTGAGGGGAGGTGAGTATGACCAGGGCTTTTATCTCCAACCCACCATTTTTGACGAGGTACCGATTGAATCCAGATTAGCCCAGGAGGAAATATTTGGTCCTGTTTTAGCTGTTCAAGTATTTAAAGAAGAAGAAGAAGCTATTGCTTTAGCTAATGGAACTATTTTTGGTCTGGCAGCTGGTATATGGACCAATGATGTAAACCGGGCTATCCGTGTCGCTAGAAAAGTTAAGGCTGGTACGGTGTGGATTAACACGTATAACAAAAATTATCCTCAAACTGAATTCGGAGGTTATAAAGAAAGTGGATTAGGCCGTACAAGGGGCATAGAGGGCTTGATGGAGTATACCGAGACGAAGCATATAAATATTCAAATAGATGAAAATTAAAATAACAACACTTTTGACACGGGGGATAAAATCATGCTTAAATGCCAATCCTTACGAACCTGGTTAGAACATTTGAAGAAAAATGGAGAGCTGGCCAGTATTGATGAAAAGGTTTCACTGCAATTTGAAGTTGCCGGTATGACAAAAATGTTGGATGGAAAAAAGGCGGCATATTTTACTGATGTTGAAGGTTATGATATTCCTGTCGTTGCAGGGATAGCCACAACACGTAAGCAATTTGCCGATGCGTTGGATATAACGGAACGAGAGATGAATGAGAAGTTTTTACATGCTCTTGATCACCCTCTAACCTGTCAGCAAGTTGAAAGCCATGAAGCTCCGGTTCATGAAGTAGTGGTTAAGGACGATGATATTGATCTGTTAAAAATGCTTCCTATTCCAGTTCATCATGAAAAAGATTCAGGGCATTATATCTCGGCCGGGCTTGCAATAGCTAAAGATCCTAAGACAGGAAGTCAAAATGTGTCAATACACCGATTGCAAGTATCGGGACGGAATCGGCTGGGTGCATTACTTCTTCCCAGACATTTATATAATTTTTATAAAAATGCGGAAGAACAAGGAAAACCATTAGAAGTCGCTATTGTAATTGGCGTTGATCCCATTACGCTTTTGGCATCCCAAGCTATTGCGCCGCTTGGCCAGGATGAAATGGAGATTGCCGGAGCTTTGAAAGGTGAATCAGTCCCTGTTGTCAAATGCAAAACCATTGATGTATTTGTACCGGCACATGCCGAAATTGTACTCGAAGGGAAAATTCTCCCCCATGTGAGGGAAGCTGAGGGTCCTTTCGGAGAGTTTCCTAAATATTATGGACCCAGGAGTGACAAAGAGGTTATTGAAATATCAACGATCACCCATCGCAAAAACCCCATTTATCAAACCATAGTTCCTGCCAGTTATGAACATCTATTGTTGGGTGGAATTCCTAGGGAAGCGAGCATATTAAGAGCTTTACGCAATACTGTTCCCACAGTGAAAAACGTGCATTTAACCTTGGGAGGCACTTGTCGTTATCATCTCATTGTGTCTATGCAGAAGAGAAACGAAGGTGAAGCAAAAAACGTCATATTGGCAGCGTTTGCAGCCCATTATGATATTAAACATGTCACTGTGGTAGATGACGAAGTTGATATTTTTAATCTGGAAGAGGTCGAATGGGCATTAGCAACCAGGTTTCAAGCAGATAAGGATTTGGTAATCGTAAATGGTGCACTCGGTTCAAAGCTAGATCCTTCTACCAGTAACGGGGTCAGCTCAAAAATGGGATTTGATTGTACAGTACCATTAAATAGTGAACCGATGGCATATGAACGCATCAAAATTCCAGGAATAGAAAAGCTTAATGTTGATAAGTACTTAAAATAATTTGAAGGAGTGATGAATGTGATTGGAAGAAAATTCCCATTAATATTACTTCTCACTTTTGTTGCATTGGTAGCTTGTTCTCAAGAAACTGTACAGACGAGTAATGGTTCAGAAGCTAACGGGGATGAAACACTTTCATCAACAGGGAGTGAATCAATCTCACTAAACATGGCCACTTTATCTCAAGGAAGCTCATGGTATGTATATGGAGCTACAATGGCCTCCATTCTTCAGGACGAAGTTGATGAAATTAACAGAGTTGATGTGCTGCCGTATTCTGGGGGATATGGTAATGTTGATCTTCTTGACAACGGAGAAGCCGATATAGCCTTGACGTTTAATTTAAATAATCTATGGGCTTATAACGGTGATAATGGTTATGAACAAAAATACGAAAATATACGTGCATTAGTTGGTGGTATGGATAAATATTATGTGGGAATTGTTATGACTAACGAATTTGTTGACAGATATGATATTACTTCTATAGCAGATATAAAGGAAAAAGAAATTCCTATTAGACTACTAACAGTTAATAGGGGAAGTCAAGGAGAAATGGCTGCTAGGCAAATACTTGAAGTCTATGGACTGGATTATGACACAATTAAATCATATGGGGGATCAGTAGAACACACTTCGTTCGATGTAGTACAGTCTTCAATACAAGATGGGAGAGGTGATATGTTTATCCAGGTCATGACTGAAGGGCACCCAGCATTCACTGAAATTGCCATACAAACACCAGTAACTTTCATCTCAGTTGAAGATGAGTATTTAGAAAAACTAAGAGAGTATGGATATGTTAAAAATATTCTCCCTCCAAATGTGTATAACGGACAAGATTATGAAGTTCAGTCTCCTGGGCTGTCAACGACACTTACAACCACTACTGAACTTTCTGAGGATTTAGCCTATGCAATCACAAAAGCCTTGGCAGAAAATAAAGAAAGACTCGTAGATGGTCATAACGCCTTATCATATTATATCCCCGAAGAAGGTCTACATCCAGATAATATTGGAAGAATCCCTCTTCATCCTGGAGCGGAAAAATACTATCAAGAGAAAGGTTGGTTAGAATAATAGCCACCACTTTCAAACATTCTTCTCTCGGGATTTTCTTTTCCATAGGAAGGCCTGCTAACTTTTCTTCCAGAGGAGGATTTCTCGTATGGCGCGAATACTGATCCCTGCTTCCCTGGCAATTTGTTGGTCTTTATTCCAACTATACACCGCAGGATTTGCAGCATTTCCTGCTAACGTTCAAAGAGCAATTCATGTTTCGTTTGCCTTGGCCTTAACATTTTCATTATTTCCTTTAACTCGGGATAACAAGAAGATAACATGGCAGATTTTGGATTATATAACAATAATATTGCCCTTAGTCATTGGTGGCTATGTCGTCTATCACGCTGATCGAATAAGTTCCCGAATCTGGCATGTAGACCCCGTAGAAGGTTTTGACTTTTGGTTTGGTTTGCTATTTATCCTTCTGGTACTAGAAGCTTCGAGAAGGGCTGTTGGTAAGGTCATTACGCTATTAGCGGTAATTTTTATTGGATACGCCTATGTCGGTCCATATCTTAGTGGGCTGATTAGTCACCGTGGAGTAAACTCTGAAGGGTTAGTTGATCTATTATTTTTGTCACCTGATGGAATATTTGGAGTTCCAATCGGTGTTTCCGCTGAGTATGTGTTTTACTTTGTTCTTTTTGGTGCATTTCTTGAAAAATCAGGAGGGGGACAGCTATTTATTGATATTGCATATAGGTTAACACGTCATTTAAAAGGTGGTTCGGCAAAAGCTGCAATTGTATCAAGTGCATTAATGGGGAGTGTAAATGGGAGTGCAGTAGGTAATGTCGTCAGTACAGGAATTTTTACGATTCCCCTAATGAAAAAGACCGGGTATTCTAAGAGAGACTCGGCAGCTATTGAAGCCCTTGCCTCTACTGGAGGACAAATCATGCCACCAATTATGGGGGCAGCTGCATTTTTAATGGCTGAGATGATAGGTATTCCTTATGCAGAAATAATTTTGGCAGCATTAATTCCAGCATTACTGTACTTTTTGTCCCTACTTGTTATTGTTCATTTAAAAGCAAAAAAAGACAATTTAAATGCCAATAATGAAAATATAAAACAACAACAGGATAAAATCTTAAAAAGAATTCATCTTTTACTGCCGTTAGTCATTTTAGTTACATTGATATTTTTAGGATATACATTATCCACAGCTGCATTTTGGGCTATTGTTAGTATAGTTGCTGTAAGTTATTTTAGGAAAGATACATGTATGGGAATTAATAAAATTGCCTCTGCTATGGAAGATGGGGCAAAGCAAGCAGTAAAAGTTGCCATTCCATGTGCAGTTGCTGGTATTATTGTGGGGGTTATCAGTCTTTCAGGACTGGGTCTTAAGTTTACTGATCTTATTGTACAGTGGTCTTTTGGCAATTTAATCCTGGCAATGATTTTAATAGCTATTGGCTGTATTATTTTAGGCATGGGGATGCCAACAACATCTGCGTACATTATGGGAGCTATTTTGCTTACCCCAGCATTAGTACAATTTGAGGTGGAACGGTTAGCAGCGCATATGTTTGTGCTTTATTTTGCTGTCCTGTCCATGATAACACCGCCAATTGCTTTAGCTTCCTACAGCGCTGCTAGCATTTCCGGTGCAAAAATGGGTGAAACCAGCATACGAGCCTTGTTATTTGGTTTGGCATTTTTTCTGATACCATTCTCTTTCGTATTCAACCCATCTTTACTACTAATTGGAGAAATATCAGAAATTATTTGGACGATTTTTTCAACAACACTAGGTATAGTGGCTTTAAGTGTATGTATTATTGGATATCTTTTTGCCAATATCTCTTGGTTAATGAGGAGCTGTATGTGTGCGGCAGCTATATTAATGATTGTTCCGTATATCACTTTTGACATTATTGGTATTACATTGTTTCTGGTTCTGGTTATTATACATTGGTTGAGAATAAAATATTTTTTAAAAAATGAGCCCACTGGTAGGAGTTTCCCGAAAATGATCGAGCGAAAAATAATATCAAAATATTTAAACCTACGTTAGTTATATTTTAAAACTAATTAACCAATAACACCCGTATACTATAAATCAAAGAATTTTTACTATTATATTATATCAACCAATGGTTACTAATCAAAAAGAGCAGCGGTATGATGTCAAGAGACTAATTTGTACAAAATCGTTGCTTTAACGGAGGTGTAGTGAAAAAAGGCAATAGGAAACTAAGCCCACCCTGCCTAGATTTTCATATATTTCCTATTAAACTAGGAACTGGTGGGATTGGTGATGAGAGTAAGTGAATCTAAGCTCTTTGTAGGGTCACCCCTTTCGGTTCGTAAAGTCGATTGGTCTTCAGCAGATAAAAGACCAACCGCACCAGTTTACGGGCTGTAAGCGCAAGGGCACGTTTCTCGGCAAATTCTT
>NZ_JAUSUQ010000028.1 GCF_030814135.1 Caldalkalibacillus uzonensis
GCCCTAAGCATGCATCTAAGACAAAGTATGAACATCGCTGCTTAAAACCAAAATTAAACATGGAAATCACCAGCCCGCATATGGTGGGGAGGGGGAAAGTATACCCTCGATCACTTAAGATCAATAGCTCTACAACCAATTATGGTATTAGGTTCCAAAATCTTGTTTACCTCACGGTAAAAAAGGCATTTTGCAAAAGCCTCAATTAAAAAAACACTTGAATATTTTAAAATAATGCATATACTAATTATAAGAATAATTTTATAAATGAACTGGCTTATCTATGAGGAATTGGGGACAACCCATTCCGTTAAATAGATAAACAACCAGTAGTATTGGGAGACTCAAAGCGAAACTTTAAAATCGTTTTGGGCTACCTCTATACTACTGGTTTTTTGTTTTTATATTTATCAAAAATGGAGGTTATTCAAATGGAATTTGGATTGTTTACAGTTTCTGATAACTACAAAGAAAAAATTTCTCGTTCGCTTGAGCAACTAATTTAGGAAATTATAGAGCAATCGGAGGTGCAGATCAATTAGGGTATGATGCCGTATAAGTATATCGTAAAGCTACGGTCAAGATTAAGCAGCTTTGCTGTGGCTTTCTCATCCCGCAGGGATGAAAAAGAAGGGTAAAGCTAAATGATTTTGGGATGAGGAAGCACACAGGCAATCTCATTTTACAGAATCGCGATCTGGTCATGCAAGAATCGTACTGGTCGAGCTATGTATATATTTTTTAGGTTTTTCTTAACAATTTTTCATAAAAATTTCTTCACACAAGAAAAAGGCAAACCCATTGAAAAGTGGGGACGCAAAGCCACAGATCTAAGGTCCTTCCCGGGACTAGGATGGCTGGGCTGCCTTGTGAAAAGACATCAATCGGCCTGTTTTTCCAGAGTTAGCCCATGCTATTTCCTTTAGGGAAATAGCTTCTTTTTTGTAAAAATTTAACTAGGAGGCATTATAATGACATTCAAACTCAGAACCAAACTCGTGTCGATCTCTGTACTGTTACTCATTGTACCTGCCCTGTTCATTGGCATCTTGGGCTATTACACCTCCAAAAACAGTCTAGATGATCTGGGCGCTACCAATCTGAAGAACAATGTTAAAATGGCTTTAAACGTGATTGAAGTGTTAAACCAGGAGGTGAAAGCCGGTCATTTGACTTTGGAAGAGGCGCAGGAAAGAGCTAAAATATATTTAATGGGAGAAAAACAGGCAGATGGCACAAGGGAAATCTCCATGAATATTGATATGGGCGAACATGGTTATTTCACAGTTATTGATGAACAAGGGTTGACTCACTTACATCCAAGACTAGAAGGGGAAAACGTGTTGGAATTGCAAGATTCAAGTGGCGCCTATTTTATTCAGGACTTTATCAGAACAGCTCAGGAGGGCGGTGGTTTTGTCTACTATGATTTTGGATTGCCCAACGCGCCAGATCAAATTGAGCCCAAAGTAACCTACGTAGAACTGGATCCCCATTGGGGGTGGATCGTGACGGCTGGCACCTATATGATTGATTTTAACAGTGAGGCCAATACTATATTTTATGCTTTATTGTGGACGCTATTAGTGGCTTTAGTTATCGGGCTCATTGTGATTTATTTCTTTTCCCGCCACTTGTCACAACCCATTTTAAACATTGTTGAGTATGTCCAACAGATTGCTAAAGGACATTTGGACCTTGAAATCTTACAAATCAAAAACAAAGATGAAGTGGGCACATTAGCTGACAACATCAACCATATGACCACCCATTTAAGAGAGATTATCACTCGGGTGACGGACGTGGCCCAACAAGTGGCTACCACATCAGAACAACTATCAGCCAGCAGTGAAGAAACCAGTAAAGCCACAGAACAAATTACTGATTCCATCCAGCAAGTGGCATCAGGTCAAGAACATCAGTTGAACGTTACCAAAGAATTAGAAACGGTAGTGCATAATATGAAAGGGGAAGTCGTACAGATGACTCATCATATCCAGGAGGTCACCCACTCAGCCTCAGACACCACCCAAATCGCTGAAGATGGCTTGGAAGTGGTTGAACGCTCCGTACAGCAAATGCAACATATTAACAATACCAGCGCAAAAATGGAAGCTGTCAGCCAAGAGCTTAATGAGAAAGCAGCAGAAATTGAAAAAGTGATTACTTTGATCACCGACATTTCAGAACAGACCAATTTACTGGCTTTAAATGCCGCTATCGAAGCTGCCCGAGCAGGTGAGCATGGACGGGGGTTTGCCGTCGTGGCCGAGGAAGTGCGCAAACTGGCAGAGCAATCGACCCAGGCTGCCAATCAAGTCAGTGCCTTGATTAAGGAGATTCAAGAAGAGACATCCAAAACAACCCAGGTGATGAATGAGGGAAACGCTGTGGTGCAAGAAGGAACCAATTTAGTGAATCAAGCTGGAGAGGCCTTTTCTCGTATTGCAGGTTCAGTCAAGGGGGTTTCTGATCAACTTAAAGCGGTTAATGCAGCCATTCAGCAGATTACGAAAGCCACAGACCACTTATTACAATCTGCTCAGCAAACCGCTCAAATCACTGAGCAGTCAACAGGACATTCCCAAAATGTGGCAGCTTCAGCTGAAGAACAGAATGCATCCATGGAAGAAATATCAGCAGCTGCCTCCACTTTAGCTAAAATGGCAGAAGACCTGCAGCAGCTGGTTTCCCGGTTTAAAGTATAATTGTCTCTCTCTTAAAAAGGATTATTGAACAAGGACTCCCTTAATGAAATGCTTAGACCGTACAATGCTTCCAAATTAGCCTGTGATCGTATCAATCTTGAATTAATAACTGCCCAAAGAGTCGTTTAAACTCACTTTTTAAAACGATAATCTTAGAATTGCTGTTCTTGTGAGAACTCTTGATGAATAATTTTGAAATTGATTCAAATAAAAAAACACTTGTATATCTTAAAATATTGTATATAATATAATTATAAGAATAATTTTATAAATGAACTGGCTTATCTATGAGGAATTGGGGACAACCCATTCCGTTAAATAGATAAACAACCAGTAGTATTGGGAGACTCAAAGCGAAACTTTAAAATCGTTTTGGGCTACCTCTATACTACTGGTTTTTTGTTTTTATATTTATCAAAAATGGAGGTTATTCAAATGGAATTTGGATTGTTTACAGTTTCTGATAACTACAAAGAAAAAATTTCTCGTTCGCCTGAGCAACTGATTCAGGAAATTATAGAGCAATCGGAGGTGGCAGATCAATTAGGGTATGATGCCGTTTGGTTTGCCGAGCACCATTTTAGTGAATATGGTATTATGACAACGCCTCAAATGCTGCTTTCAGTCATTGCTGAACGTACCAAAAATATTCGCCTAGGTGTTGCCATTGTGACACTACCTTTTCAAAATCCCATAAAAGTAGCTGAAGACTATGCTCTGTTAGATGTATTGAGTGACGGGCGAGTCAATCTTGGTTTAGGAAGTGGTTATTTACCCCATGAATTTACTGGCTTCAATGTAGATCCGGAAGAAAAAGTTCACATGTTTAACGAAGGTTTAGAAGTAATCGAAAGAGCATGGAGTGGTGAAAAATTCTCTCACAAAGGGAAGTACTACCAATATAACGACGTTCAGTTGCAAGTATTGCCCAAACAGGAAAAAGTACCATTATGGATCGGGGCTCTTAGTTCTCGCGGGGCGTATTATGTAGGGAAAATGGGACATAACCTTATGGGCGTTGCCTATGTGGCCAGCAATTCTATAACCGAACTAAAGAATATTATAGATGATTACAAAAAGGTGTATCGGGAAGCCGGCCATGATGAACAGAAAATCAACATTCCAATAGCGGTTCATGCTTATGTAGCTCCCACTAGAGAAGAAGCCATAAGAGACGCGAGAGAACATCTGAATCTCTATTTGGATACACGGCTCTATGGGCGCTCGGCCCAGTTTGAAGATTTAGAAGAACGAGAGCAATTGCTTATTGGTAACCCAGAAGATGTTATCCTAAGGTTAAAAAAATATGAGCAAGCCGGATGTAACCATATCATGATGCTTATGAATTTTGGTGGATTGCCTCATGAAAAGGTACTTAAATCAATGGAACTCGTCGCTCAAGAAGTGATGCCGGCGTTTAAAAAATCTTTTCAAACATCAAGTTTGGTAAAATGACATCGGAAATGGGAGATGAAGTTGATGAAACTGCTCGGGATATCTGGCACTATTTTAGGTTCTAAAACGGCGGTTCTTGTCAAACAGGTACTTGATGAAGTAGAGAAGCTCCGCGCTAATGTACAGATAGAGTTTTTAGATTTAAAAAATTATGAATTGCAGTTTTGTGATGGTAGGCCCACCTCCCACTATAATGACGATACGCAAGAAGTGATCAAAAAAGTCTCTGAAGCCGATCTGTATTTGATAGGAAGTCCCATTTTCAATGGTTCCATACCCGCTCCTTTAAAAAATGTGTTTGACTTAGTCTCACCAGAAGTTTTTCGTCATAAGGTGATGGGGTTTGTCGCTAATGGAGGAACTTATCAACATTACTTGGTAATTGAGAACCAACTAAAGCCCATCGCAGGATATTTACGTTGCTACGTGGCACCCAGTTACGTTTATGCCCACTCGCAGCATTTTAATACAAATAATGAGATTATCGACACAGATCTTCTCAACCGTATTCAAAAGTTGGCTACCGAGCTGATTATTATGCACAGAGGAATAGAAAAGACCAAACGTAAGGGAGGAATAAAATAATTGCTCAGAAATGTTGATCGTGCTGTTGATCTCAATCAAGGTGGTTCTTACACAAAAAGTGTGGTTCCCTTTTTAAAACGGCTCATTGATTACGCAGGACTTTTCCCGCCAGCAAGTTTAACTCTGGACCAAGCGATTAAAAATTATAAGGAATACAGTATTGGGACAGATGCCTGGATGCTAGGACCGTTTGTGATGCCAGCTTCTAAGATTGATCAACTTGACCCTTATGTAGAGCTGTTTTCTACAGATACACCATTAAATATTTCCGCGTTAGGTAGCAAAAGTGATCATCCACACAAGTTTAACGAAGTTTTACTTCAAGACCTGGCTAAACTTGAATCTTTCTCTAGTAGACACGGAGAACGTGTTAAAATGCGGGTATTCGAGGCACCATTGCCCATAGTCACCCCATTAGAGGAGATATTAGACATCCTCTCTGAAGAAACAGCAAAGCGTGGTTTAGACACATTTTGCGAGGCGCTCGTCCCTCTTAGAAATAATGATTGGGAGCAACAGATAACCTATGCACTTGATCAGATCTATAAACATAATTCTCAGTTAAAACCTGCTTTGGGGTTTAAGTTCCGTACAGGTGGGGTTACTGCAGAGCTGTTTCCTACCCCTCGTCAATTAGCAGCAGTGCTTGTAGGTTGTCGGGACAGAGGAATGGCCATGAAATTTACGGCTGGGCTCCATCATCCTGTAAGGATGTATCGTGAAGAGGTAAGCACCAGAATGCATGGATTCCTCAATATTTTTACTGCTGGCATGTTGGCGTATAAATATAACCTTGATATAAGGGTAACTGAAGAGATCCTCAAGGATGAAAACCCATCTCATTTCACTTTTACTAATGAGGGGTTAAGCTGGCAAGACAAGATGATTAGCGTGTCGGAGATCAGCGAATTAAGAAATAAGTTTCTATGCTCATATGGCAGTTGCAGCTTTGATGAACCACGAGAAGATTTAAGGGCCCTAAAAGTATTATAGAAAGGATGTAACTGATGTTACGTTCATTTATCGACGTCGATCCAGACTCGCACTTTCCCATCCAGAATCTGCCTTATGGCGTGTTTTGTCGTAGCGATAAAAGTTCTCCCAGGATCGGAGTAGCCATTGGAGATTATGTGTTAGACCTAGCTGTAGTGGATGAGGCGGGTTGCTTTAAAACCACTCCAGTAGCTGGGAAAGGGGTATTTAATCGGCCTTCCCTCAATGCATTTATCGGTCTGGGGCATACTGCCTGGCAAGAGGTGCGGTCCACCATACAAAAGTTGCTTAGTGCGGATGAGGCCACATTAAGAGATAATGAACGTCTTCGCGCTGAAGCATTGATCCCCCAAAAAGAGATTAAACTCCTGATGCCGGTGGAGATCGGTGACTACACAGATTTTTATGCCTCCAAAGAGCATGCTTCCAATGTGGGGACCATGTTTCGGGGTAAAGAGAACGCTTTAATGGACAACTGGTTACATCTGCCGGTGGGATATCATGGACGAGCCAGTTCCGTGGTGTTGAGTGGAACAGAAATACGTCGGCCCGTAGGGCAGTCAAAACCCCCTCACGCGAGTCAACCCATCTTCGGTCCGTCACAGCAACTTGATTTTGAATTAGAGATCGGCTGGTTTGTCGGACCGGGAAATAAGTTGGGGGAACCGATCACAATAGCACAGGCAGAGCAACAGATATTCGGACTGGTTTTGGTCAATGACTGGAGTGCCAGAGATATCCAAGCCTGGGAATACCGCCCCTTAGGTCCGTTTCTATCTAAAAGCTTTGCTACATCCATCTCGCCTTGGGTTGTCCCTTTAGCAGCATTAGAACCATTTCGAGTTGACGGACCTACACAAGATCCCGAACCTTTGCCTTATCTTCAACAGCAGAACAAAGGGGCCTTTGACATCCATTTGGAGGCCCATTTACAAGGGGAAGGGATGAGCGAGGCACAACGTATCTGTACCACAAACTTCCGCTATATGTATTGGAGTATGGCCCAGCAGACGGTTCACCATACGGTGGCCGGGTGTAATCTACGCAGCGGTGATCTGTTGGCTTCCGGGACGATCAGCGGTCCTGAAAAAAATTCGCGAGGATGTTTACTGGAGTTGACATGGCGTGGGGACGACCCCATTGATTTAGGATCGGGACAACAGCGAGTCTGGTTGGAAGATGGTGATCAACTGACCATTACCGGCTGGTGTCAGGGGGATGGATACCGCGTCGGATTTGGCGAAGTGACAGGTCGTATCCTTCCGCCGCTCGTGTCAGACGAAAACATTTAGTCAATTGTAAGCGATCTCAGGATCATTTTCCTAATCACAACGATACTGAAAGGAGCTGGTAGTTATGCCTTTTTACCGTAAGATGGGGGAGATCCCACGTAAAAGACACACTGTATTCAGAAAAAAAGACGGTACATTGTATCGTGAACAGGTGATGGGGACCAAAGGTTTTTCCGGCATGCAATCGATCTTATATCATCACTATATGCCGACGGAAATTGTTGGATCTAAATTGTTGCAAGACTGCCGGATCACCTATGAAGATCAAGACGCTCTTGTTCATCGTCATTTTTACACGAATGAGTATACCGAGAAGAGTGACGCAGTCAGCGGGAGACAGTTCATATTGGGGAATGAGGACCTGTTAATCGGTGTGGTCAATCCCACTGAACCGATGGGTTATTTCTATCGCAATGGTGATGGGGATGAGCTGTTGTTTGTCCACTACGGGACAGGGAAAGTAGAGACCATGTTTGGCACCATTACCTATAGACCTGGTGATTATATCGTTATTCCCATCGGGACTATTTACCGGGTAATTCCCGATGCAGGGGAGTCTAAGTTCCTGGTGGTGGAGACAACCAATTGGATCACGACACCCAAACGCTATCGCAACGAACACGGCCAATTGCTGGAGCACAGTCCATTTTGTGAGCGGGATATCCGTGGTCCGGAAACGTTGCAAACTTTTGCTGAACGAGGAGAATTTGAAGTCAGAACCAAATCGAGAGGATTCTTGCATGCCCATATTTTAGGTCACCATCCCTTTGATGTGGTTGGATGGGACGGATACCTCTATCCTTGGGCTTTCAATGTGGAAGATTTTGAACCTATTACTGGCCGAATTCATATGCCGCCACCAATCCATCAAACATTTGAAGGACATAACTTTGTAATCTGTTCCTTTGTTCCCAGGTTATATGATTATCATCCTGAGGCCATTCCTGCTCCTTATGATCACAGCAATGTGGATAGTGATGAAGTCCTGTATTATGTCAAAGGGAATTTCATGAGTCGTAAGGGGGTGAAAGAAGCTTCCATCACCTTGCATCCGTCTGGCATTCCTCATGGCCCACATCCAGGGAAGGTGGAAGACAGTATTGGTAAAAAAGAAACGCATGAATTGGCCGTCATGATCGATACGTTCAGGCCCCTACGTGTAGTTAAACAGGCTCAACAGTTTGAAGATACAGGTTATAAGTATAGTTGGAAAGTTTAATTGTCGTTTTCAAATTGTAATACTATTCGGATTCGGCGATCAAAATAATGACTTCACCCCAACCTGTAGGGTATGATAAGGGAGAGAGGATGACTTACAGAGGGGTGAAGTCACTATCTGCATTCAGGGGGAAATCTCTTCAAACGTTACTTAAAATACGAGGGGGATAAGGATGAAAAAAAATGTAACTTTGAGACAAGCTTGGTTACTCTCCTTGTTTATGTTGGTGACTTTACTTATGCTCACGGCATGTGGTTCAGATACCACGGCAGATGAAACCAATTCAGAAGAACCGAATCAAAGCGAAGGTGAGACATATAATTTGTCTGTCTCACATCACTTACCGAGCCATCATCCCATTCAAACTGAGGTGCTAGAACCATTTTTGGCGGAGTTAGAAGCAGGTACTGACGGGCGAATCACTGGGGATATCTATGCGGCCAATTCATTGGGAGATCCCAGTGCCCATTATGAATTAGCTGTCACCGGGGTAGCTGATATTTCGCTCACTGTGCATGGTTTTACACCTGGTGTATTTCCCTTGGTACAAGTGATTGAATTTCCTTTCTTTACTAAATCTGCAGAGAAAGGGTCAGAAATTATTTGGAGACTATATGAAGAGTTTCCAGAATTGCAGGAAGAACATGCCGATACCACACCATTATGGCTATTTACAGCTGAACCTGCTCAAATCCTGAGTGCCAGTAAACCCATTAAAACGCTGGAGGATATGAAAGGGCTACGGGTACGTTCGCCTTCTCCACTAGCTAATAAAATCATTGAAGCACTGGGTGCCACACCCGTTTCAATGCCTATGGGTGACGTCTATGAGGCCTTAGCAAGAGGAACAATTGACGCAGCAATGGCTCCATTTTCAACAGCGCATGATTATAATTTTCATGAGGTGATCGACTATATCACCGTAGGGTATTTTTCCATGACCCCGTTTTTCTCAGTGATGAACACCGATCTCTATGAAAGCCTATCTGATCATGATAGGGAATTGATAGACGGCTTGACGGGATTAAAAATGGCCCAACATGCAGGTGCTACATTCGATAAAGCCGGTGAACGAGGAAAGCAGACAGCCCAAGAAAAGGGTGTAGAACTCATTGAATTAGACGAAGATCAATTGGCGCTGTGGCAGGAAGCTTTGGAACCTGTTATTGAGGAGTGGATCAATGAGATGGAACATGCTGGGCTACCAGGTCAAGCGATTTATGATCGAGCTGTTGAGTTAAGTGAGGAACTGAACTAAACGAGATTAGGTGATCGATATGGAAAAGAAAATTCTATTTATTAGTAAAGGGCTACACTATGTAGCCCATCTTATTCTTTTAATCATGATGTTCACCGTCACCGTAGATGTCTTGGGCCGTTTTCTCATTAATCGCCCTCTGTTGGGCTCATATGAAATTACTCAAATGGGCTTGGCATTGACGGTGTTTTTTAGCCTGGCTTATACTCACTATGTTAAGGAACATATTACCATCGATTTTGTTGTGGAAAAATTTCCCCCCACGGTTCAAAAAATATTTGATATTGTGATCAGCCTGGTTATTGCGGCCTTAATGGGTGTGATCTGTTGGCAATTGTGGGAAAGTGCACAGCGTTTTTTAAAGTCCAATGCCGTCACAGGTGACTTAGGCATACCAGTCTATATTTTCTATATTATGGCAATGGTGGGGACTGTTGTGTTTGCATTAGTCGCTTTCGTAAACGCTTTGGCTTTAATACAGAAGGAGGATTACCATAATGAGTCCTGAACTAATTGGTCTATTAGGCATTCCCCTGCTCATTATCTTGCTTCTCCTCAAAGTCCCTGTTGGCATCTCATTATTATTGGTTGGCACCGTGGGATATGCAACAATCAGAAATATAGAGAGCGCATTAAAAGTGTTGGGAACCAGCACATTTAATGTAGTCAGTTCGTATAACTTAAGTGTTATTCCACTATTTATTTTTATGGGGATGATTCTAAGCTATTGTGGATTCGGCAGTGATTTATACCGTGCCTTAGACCGTTGGATGGGACGGGTAAAGGGAGGACTCGCCATCTCCACCATCGGGACCAGTGCCATTTTTGGGGCGATCTCGGGCTCTGTTAATGCCACCACGGCGACATTAGCTAAAGTGACCCTCCCAGAAATGAAAAAATTTCGATATGATCCCGGCTTATCAACAGCCAGTGTAGCCGCAGGTGGTACCTTAGGTCTACTGATTCCCCCCAGTGTTATATTAATTTTATATGGGATTTTGACCCGGGAGTCTATCGGTGCTCTACTAATTGCCGGCATTATTCCCGGTATTATCCAAATGATTATCTTTATTATTATCATATTTGTGTTGGTCAGCCGGAATCCTTCTTTGGCGCCCCCACGGAGTCAGGTGATTCCGCTCAGCGAAAAAATCCGCTCCTTAAAAAGCGTATGGCCTTTTTTGCTGATGTTTGCTCTTAGCATTGGTGGTATATATTTTGGTGTTTTTACGCCAACAGAAGCGGCTGGAATAGGCTCATTTGGAGCACTGGTCATTGCCTTACTCTCAAGGCGGTTAAGTTTTCAAAAGCTAAAAGCATCCATTGATGACACTCTCCGTTTATCAGCTATGATCTTTTTAATCTTAATGGGGGCAGAAATTTTTAGTCAGTTTCTGGCTATTAGTCGTATCCCCTTTGAAACCACCAGCTATTTAGACAGTTTGACCTTAAACCCATATATTATCCTGTTTTTCATTTTGTTGACTTTGTTTGTTTTAGGATTGTTTATCGAGGGACTTTCTATATTGGTCATTACATTACCAATTATATACCCGCTTATTATTGAGTTGGGATTCAATGGGGTTTGGTTTGGTGTCATTATGGTCATGCTCAATAACATTGGGTTATTAACACCACCTGTTGGTGTCAGTGTGTTTGTCATTAAAGGTGTGGCGAAAGATGTACCTATACAAACCATTTTTAAAGGGGTTATCCCGATGTTGCTGGCCATTGTCATCTGCACTGCCATTTTAATTTTGTTCCCGGATTTGGTTACATTTTTACCCAGCCTGATGGGGAATTAATCAGGGCGAATTGGAGCAGGAGGGAGAGCTGATGAGTACAAAAAAGAAAGCGTCTCTGGCAGAAGGTCAACTGCTTTGGCAGCCATCTGAAAAACAGAAAGAGCAGACCAATTTGTATCATTATATGACATGGTTGAACCAAAAGCAGGGATTAAACATCAAAGATTATCATGAATTGTGGTCGTGGTCGGTAGAAAATATGGAAGATTTCTGGTCGTCTTTATGGGAGTATTTCAATATTCAGGCAAAACAACCCTATTCTAAAGTATTATCTGGGGGCCGAATGCCTGATGTGCGTTGGTTTGAAGGTGCCACTTTGAACTATTCCGAGCACGTCTTTCGTTACATGCGCCCCAAAGAACCGGCGATTTTCTTTGCATCCGAATTGCGTCAACTAGACACGCTCAGCTGGCAAGAGCTATATGACCAAGTGGCGTCCATGGCAGCGGGACTTAAGGCTATGGGAGTAAGACCTGGGGATAGAGTGGCCGCTTATATGCCCAATATTCCTGAGACCGTGGTGGCCTTTCTGGCAACCGCTAGCTTAGGTGCCATATGGTCCAGTTGTTCACCCGAGTTCGGCAGTTCCAGTGTGATTGACCGCTTTAAACAGATCGAACCCAAGGTGTTGTTAGCTGTTGATGGTTATCGTTACGGCGGCAAAGATTTTAACTGTTTTGATCGGGTAAAACAGATTCAAGCGGCCATCCCTAGTTTGGAAAAGACCGTTCTCCTTCAATATTTGGGAGCTTACACAGATTCGACTTCGTTAACACAGCTGGTTAGATGGGAAGAAGTACTGGCTCAACATCAGGGTGCTGAGTTGAAGTTTGAGCAGGTACCGTTTGATCAGCCACTATGGGTATTGTATTCTTCTGGAACTACAGGCCTTCCTAAGGCCATTGTACAGGGGCATGGCGGCATACTGTTGGAGCACTTGAAGTTGGAGACGTTTCATTTAGATTTAAAGCCAGAAGACCGTTTATTCTGGTTTACGACAACGGGCTGGATGATGTGGAATGTGGTAGTTAGTGGGCTCCTTACAGGAGCAAGTATCATTCTTTTCGATGGAAACCCGGGGTACCCCGATCTTAATGTGTTGTGGGAGCTGGCTGAACAAACGCAAATGACAGTCTTTGGAACAAGCGCTAGCTTCTTGACCCAATGTATGAACCACGGACTGGAACCTGGGCAACATTTCAACCTAAACGCTTTAAAAACGATTGGCTCTACCGGATCTCCTTTGTCGCCGGAGGGATTCAAATGGGTTTATGAACATGTGAAAAGCGACTTATGGTTGGCCTCTGTGAGCGGTGGGACTGACCTTTGCTCAGCCTTTGTAGGGGGCGTGCCCTTATTGCCTGTCCATGCCGGTGAGTTGCAAGGTCGAGCGCTTGGTGCCCATGTGCAGACCTTTGATGAGTCTGGTCGTGCTGTTATTGATCAGGTGGGTGAATTGGTCATCACTGATCCCATGCCTTCCATGCCTTTATATCTATGGGGTGATCACAGGGGAGAGCGCTACAGAGAGACTTATTTCAATATGTACCCGGGAATTTGGAAGCATGGGGATTGGATGAAGATCACTCCACGGGGAACTTGTGTCATTTACGGACGTTCCGATTCTACAATTAACCGTGGTGGTGTGCGGATCGGCAGCAGTGAGATCTACAGCGCTGTCGAAAGCATGGCTGAAGTATCAGACAGCCTGGTCATTGACTTGCAGGAGGAGTCTGGGAAGGGGGACAGCATGCCCTTGTTTGTGGTTCTTAATGAAGGGTTTCAATTAGATGAGGATTTGAAAAAGGCTATTAAACAGTGTATACGAGAGAACTGTTCTCCCAGACACGTGCCTGACGACATTTATGCTATTGAACAGGTGCCACGCACATTAAATGGTAAAAAATTGGAGGTGCCTGTTAAGAGAATCATCATGGGAGGGGCTGTTGAACAAGTCGTAAGTAAAGATGCCCTTCAGAATCCTGCTTCCCTCGATTATTTCATTCAGTGGAGACAGAAGTACTTTGCTCAATGATCATAGTCAAGATCTTAATGATTTCATAAAGAGACAGGGGGCATGACATATGGTAAATAGCAGAGATAAAATATTGGTTGCAGGTTTTGCCCAGTTTCCGAAAGGAACCCCGGTCTATGAACTGCAAAAAGTTATTGGTTGTATATTGATCATTGATAAGGAAAAAGATATGATCATCGATGCGACATTTACATTCTTAATGGACACCACTCGGGACTTTTTAAGATCCCTGGTCAGTGGGAAATGTATCAGAGAAGGGATTGATGATCTCATTGACGAGATTGAAATACGCTGCAACATTCCTGGACAACGGGCGTTAATTCAATCCGTCATAAATGCTTATGAGCGGTATTGTGATATAAAAGAAAGTCAAGCATAACAGCCATAAAATAACGAAGAAGCTGGCTTGCCTACGAGGAAAAGGGTATCGCCCTTATCCTAAACAGAGCAGGTAACAACCAGTAGTTAGGGGGTGTTGAAACGATTTTAAACATCGTTTATTCATCTCTACACTGCTGGTTTTTTATTTTAATATCTAAAAGAGAGGGGAAGTAGTGTGGAAAAGATATATTTGGCTCATCAATCTAGTCGACGGTTCATTAATCAACACCCGTCAGTTCTGGCTCTCGGTTTCTTCGATGGAGTGATATTACCCATCAACGTTGATTCGTTATTGTGTACATTTTTGAGTGGTATTTATCAGAGGACATCGTTTTTTACCTATATATTAGCGGTGCTATTAACCATTGCTATTCTACCTATTAGTATACAAAGTTTAGATAAGCTTGTACCTGCACTTACTTAAAGGAGAGACAAAAAAACGTTTTTATACGCAGTCCATGTTATGGGTGTGCTATGGCCTTATTCTGGAGTCCAGTAGAACTATTGGTCATAGCGAGTATTGACCAACTGAATGCCAATTATCTTGTTCTACTGCCTATTTTGCTCGTGACCAGTTTGGTTTATTTGTATGTTGATTGGCTATTGCACAGGAAAAAATATACTATTCCTTTAGGGGAGCTGAATATAGAGAGAAAAGGCGTTTTCAATAAGAAAGATGCTCTTAAAGTCGGTTAATTTTTCTTTGCAATTTTTAGTTTTTTTGCATTAGTTCTCTTAACAGACTATTTTTTAAACAAAGGTTTCTTAGTATTGATTACATTTGCATAAAAACCTATATCTATATTAGATAGTACAGATTATTCTGAACAAATAATTTAAGCTCGAAGAGCTAAAAAGTGAATAATTAACTAAAAGTGGCACTGTCTATTTGGTAAAAATATACATTTAACATTCGTACGGCTCAACACATGATACGGGTTAAGGTGTACCCCTGGCTAGTTTCTTTGAACGAAACTGAATACGTTGAAACCACTTTTCATAGGGTTTGCAAAGTAGGGCTTTTAACCATCGACTAAGTTGTAGCAAGGATTGTTTGGCGTTCGTTTCCAGTTGAACAAGAACCAGGAGGCAAAAGGTAATCATTGCGATGTAGATTTGGTTTTCTACAGCTGTTTCACTCATTCCGTAAAATGACTTGATACGTACATGTTGTTTTAACCATTTGAAGAACAATTCAATGGCCCAGCGTGAGCGGTAAATTTCACCGATGTTTTCAGCATCCAGATCAAAGCGGTTTGTTATGATGCGAATCAGATTTCCTTGAGAATCGACCGTCTTGATGAGACGTCCGTTACTGTGGCGTCCCTAAGAGTACCATGGACTCGGACAGAATCGGACTGTCTTTTGGAACCTCAAAGGTTTCGATTTGTGTGTCACTGCCTTTTCTTAAGGCGAGAAGTAAAAAAGATCCCTTTATCAAAGAAACGATCAATGTTTCGTAATTCACATATCCATGGTCGAACACATACATGGCTTCCTTTTCATCAACTAGAACCTCAAGTTGACTACGGTCATGTTCATTTGCCGGTGTGATCACAGCCTTTTCTGGATAAACATTCTCTTTATCCATAAAAACGAGACGCAAATGTAACTTGACACCAGATTTTGTTCTCCGAAAAGTGGCCCATTTGTAGTTCGTCAAAGATAGAAAATTAATTGTTGAATCCCACATGTCAACTTATAAAAAAAATTACCGAAATAAAAACTGATCACTTATAAAAAAATCTAACCCAAAAGGTACCACGAAGTGGTGAGAAAGCTAAGAATTGATCATTGGCTTAGCTTTTTTTTTTTGACTTTGTTAAGGTAAAAATTTACATATTAACATATGGCTAAAGATGGAACCCTAATCATAAATCATAACAAAGAAAAGGAGCAGGTAACATGAACAGAAAATTACTAACCGTATCTATCGCCAGCTTACTATTTCTCATGATTGTAGCCTGTACCAATGCAGGTGATCAGGCGCAAGATATCAGAATTATTGATGAAGACTATATCGAAAATCTAAGAGCCGATGGTCTACAGGCCGAAGGGATCCAAGCCAGAGGTCAGCAAGCTGATCTTGAAAATACACAGGGTCAAATGTCAAGTGAATGTACAACGATCCCTAGTGATCAGTTCCCCCATACGCAAGCTGTTCCTATTCAACATGCCATATATGACTTTATTATTGTTGACGGACAACAGCAACAACAACCACAACCTCAACAACCACAACAACCGCAGGCACCAGCCAATGAACAGCGTCAACAGCCAGCTCAGCCGGATACCACCGCTCAGCCTGATGCAGCAGAAGGGATCAGTCAGTTTGAAGCACAAGTCATTGAATTGACCAATGCAGAAAGAAGAAGAAACGGGTTACCTGATTTGCAAACAGACTCAGCTTTAAGTAAAGTTGCACAAGTAAAATCTAACGACATGCAGCAAAATCGTTATTTTTCACATACCAGCCCAACATACGGTTCCCCTTTTGATATGATTAGGGACTTTGGTATAGATTTTAATTCTGCTGGTGAAAACATCGCCCAAGGACAACCTACCCCTGAGCAAGTGGTTCAGGCCTGGATGAACAGCCCGGGTCATCGCGCCAATATATTAAATGAAGGGTATACTCATATTGGTGTAGGCCACAACGAAAACGGCCATTATTGGACCCAAATGTTCATAAGCAGATAAAATTGGTGTAAATAGAAAAATAAAACTTTGGAATACCAATGAAGGCGATGAACAGCGCAGCCTAGACTCCATGAGGATATGGCTGCGCATTTTCGGTTTGGAAAAAGAAGACGGGTAAAACAGGGTGAATACAAGCTTGAAAGATAAGATTATTAATGCATATAATCCACTTAGCCAGATGTTATGACAATAAGTATTGATATTAACCGGCATATTTTTCACTAAAAAGATCTGAACAGCAGGTGAAATGAATTATGGTGTCAACATCATTTTTAAATTCCTCAAAATCATCAACTAAAAATTCCCCAGTAAACGTTTGAAATTTGCCCCGCAGTGGGACGTGTTTATTTATT